>DATAIE010000172.1:0-5380 GCA_036262875.1 Verrucomicrobiales bacterium | reverse complement strand
ACCCGCAGTCCATTTTGCTCCACCGCCAGCCATGGCTTCACAAGAGGTCGAAATGTCGCAGCGTCGACGACATTCGCGCTCACGAGCGGTACCGGCGAAGCGGCGGCCAGTTCACGCAGAGTCGCCGCGGAGAGCTTCGCTTCGCGGCGGCCCAGGTTCACCGCCTTGTAGCCCGCCTGGCCAAAGGCGAGCAGCAAATACCGGTACTGGATCACATGGAAATCCTCCGTGCCGGCGATGGCATCGCCCACTTCAAATTTGAGCGCAGCCTCCGGCACGGTTTTCAGCACCGTGCTCACGCGGGTGAGACCTCCCATCTGGCCGGAAAAACAGCCGCAGGGCTCGATACGGCCGCTCGTATCGCAGGTGAAGTAGATATCCAGCGCCGACGGCTTTGCCACGGTGGTCACTTTCCATGGAGCCCACCACAACATCCCTCCCGCGGCGGCGGCGAAAATAACGAAGGCAACGATCCAGCGGCGCATGAGGAAGGCCGGGGAAAGGCTAGTGGAGCAGAGAGTAGATGAGCACGTTCACGTTCACCTGCTCGCTTTCCTCGATCATGTTCCCGCCACAGCAGCAGCAGCCTTCTGTGTGCCGGTGGTCATTCAGGCCCTCGGCGGAATAGATCATCGCGAGACGGCCGTTCAGTTCCAGGCCCTCCACCAGGGTGCGTCCGCCGGAGTGCAGCGTGAGCACCGGAATCTTGAATACCGTGGAAAACACGGGGTGCGTCATCGGAAGTTTGGTAAGAGGCGCTTCCGGAAGGATGGCCTTCAGTTCGTTGCGGAAGGCCGTGTTCCATTCCGAGTCCGAGCATCCGGGGCTCACGAGAAGGAAGCCGCCGCACATCAGATAACGGCGCAGGTGCTCGCGCTCCTTTTCACTGAAGCGGAATTTGCCGGTCCCGGAGATCACCGTGAACGGCGAATCGAAGAACTCCTTGCTGTCGAGCCGGACAGGAAAAAACTTGGGCGTCACGTTGAGCCCGGTCTTCTCCGCCGCGGTGCTGAGAAACTTGTCAGCAAAGCACACGGAAGTCTGGTCCTTGGCGTAGATGAGATTGTTGCAGCGAATGCTGGAAGCCTTTTTCACCTGCACCGGGGTGAGGTCGCCGGCGCGAAGCGCCAGCCCGGCGAAAAGCGCGGCAGTGAGGCAGAACCAGGTCCGGAAGCGGCGAGTAGTCATGGCTTCTGTTCTTTATTGAGGGTGAGGCGGCGGAAATAAGCATCCACCACGCCGCGATAGTCATCGAGCACGGCGTCGCCATTGAGACTGGTGGAGGACGGGGACTCCGGATTGACGCCGGTACGGGCTCCTGCGGCCTCGCCCGCGGTTTCCGACCCCGCCGGAGGTTTGATCTGAGCGACGCCGTTGGATGCATTCACCGACTGACCGCCCTCACGATGACCGAGGGTCGATTCGCCCCCCAGAAGGCTCTGCTGCTTTCCAGGCTGCATGCCGCCCATGGCCATCATACCGCCCGACCCCATGCCGCCGCCGCCCGGATTGCGCCCGACTCCGAATTTGCGGCACTGACTCATCTGGGAAAACGTATTGCCGGCCAGCATGGACTTCGCAAGCTTCAGCCGGGCGGAAAACTCGCTGGAACCGCTGCTCTGACAATTCTTACACTCGCTCATCAGCTTTTCCATTTCGGCGCGCAGATTCTCCGCACGGTCATGCGATTCCGCGCCGCGGCCGGCGAGCATCGTTTTGGCACTCGTATCGGCCATCGGAGCTAGATTCGCATTTTCGATGGCGTCGGCAATATCCTGCGCGTCCTGGGCGGCCTCCGGATAGTTCTCCTTCGCCTTTTCGCCATCCTCGCGAAGTTTCTTCGCAATCTCTTCGAGGGTTTCGCCGACCTGCCGCTCCATCGCCGCCATGTTTTGCAGGGCGAGACGGTCCTCATCGGTCAAATCCCGCTTTTTGGAATAGGCGGCAGTCTGGGCCGCCAGTTCCTTTTGAGCCTCATACGCCTGCTGGAAGGCATTGAGTGACTTCAGCAATTCCTGCATCTGCTGGGCATCCTTGAGAGCATCGGCAATTTGCTTCTCCGCCTCCTTTGCGGCGGGATCGAGACGGTCGGCCTGCTCTTTGCCCTCCTTGCTGAAGCCCTTCATTCCTTCGGAAGAGGGGTTGGCGGACGCAAACTGCTCCAGCGCCTTTTTGTTTTGAGCGACGGACTCCCGAATGGCTTCGGCTTCTTTGTTCAACACCTTCTGCAGGTCCTTCTCAAGATCGTAGAGCGGCTTCTCACGGGTGGCCTTCGCCATTTGATCCGCCAGTTTTTCCAGTTTGGCGTTCAATTCATTCTGTTTGGCCGTCAATTCGTCGCGCTGCTCCTGGCTGGCATTTTTGGCCTCCTCCGCTTTCTTCGCCAGTTCCCGCTGCTCCTCAGCGAGCCGTTTCATCTCTTCGTGCAGGCGGCTGTATTTCGCCTCAAGATCGGCGATTTCCGTCTGCATCCGGAGAAACTCATTGTAATCCTCCTCGCTGATCACCTCGAGCTTCAGCGTGCGGGAGCGGGTCATTTGCGTTTCCGGCCGGTTGTCCGTGGCATCGGCGAAAATCGTAATCACGTCGCCGGGTTTCGCTCCCATTTCGGAAGGGGCCAGACGAATCGTGTCCACGGAATCCCGCTGAGGAGGATCGGCTTGAGCTTCGATCACCTTCGGTTCTGAATAGACGTCATTGAGTCCGGTGTGAATGCGGATGGTTTTCAATCCGTAGTCGTCACTGGATTTCACTGCGATTTTCGTGGAATAGGTATCGACGATGAATCCGTCCTGCGCCGGCTCCGTGATATTCACCTCCGGGGGGAGGTCGTGAGTGACCGTCAGGTTCGCCAGCAATTCCTTCGCGGTGCTCAAGCCGGTGACATCTT
Source organism: Verrucomicrobiales bacterium (assembly GCA_036262875.1). GTDB lineage: Bacteria > Verrucomicrobiota > Verrucomicrobiia > Verrucomicrobiales > V1-33 > V1-33. The sequence goes on along the minus strand of DATAIE010000172.1, from coordinate 2,490 downwards.
TCACGACAAAATGGAGGCGCCCGGACTCGTCCGCAGTCCGTGTGCCGGTGACGACATTGGCCTCCTCCGCGGTGCCGGGCTCCAGAGGCGCGACCACTCCCCCGGCTGCAGCGCCTTGAAGTTCGACGGAACCCCTCGAGAGCGGGCGGTTCGAGGTGATGCGGAATTGAATCGTGCTGCCCTTCAGCGCCGAAAGCCCGGGAGCCGTCGCACCGGCCAGCGGAAGGGTTGTCTCGCGCGACGGCAGTTTCGTATACGCGGGCGGCTGGACGGTGACGGTCGTTTTCTCAATCTGCGGCGTCAGGAGGACCTTGATCCGGCGGCCCTCACTGATGGAACGTCCGCTCTTTGTCTGCGCCCGCACCACGAGATCGGTGGTGACTTCGTCGATCTGCTGCACAAACTTTTTGTCGCCCGCCGGAAACATGGGCACGGTGGTTGCCTTGTCAGGATGTGAGGGATCCTCGAGCTTCAGAAAGAGTTCTTCGGGACGGTGGCCGGCAAACTCCGCCTCAATGGAAATGGACTTCTTATAGACCACCTCCGTACCGTCAGCTGCCGGCGAGACGATGGCCAGAGAGGTCATCGAGAACGGCGGATGATCTCCATAGGGATCGAAAAAACGAAGCACCTCGCGCCACGCAACGGGAGCAAACCAGACCGCGGGAATGAGCACTATGAGCACCGGAACCACCGCCCGCCACGCGGTGCGCTTCATGGTGGGGGATTTTGTCAGGGGAATGAACTTCCTGCTGCTGAGATCATCCGAGGCCTGGTCCACGGCGCGGCGGGCGAGCGTGCGCGTGAGCTCCTGGGCCTGGGCATCCTCCGCCGTCTCCGCGAGTTGGAGAACATTCACCAGTTTGGAACCGAGAGTGTCATCCCGGGCTTCAAGGTGACGCGCGATGCGCAGAAGCGGCGAACGTCCGATGAACGCCCGGTAGAAGTGCCAGCCAAGCAGGATCAACACCGCCAGCCCGGCCAGCAGGACGAGGCCGAGCCTCACATGGCCGGTCAGTTGAAAAATCAAATCCAGCGCCACCATAATCACCGCGGCCGAGCAGATGTATTTCACCGAGCGCAACAACCGCTCCAGGGAACGCGTCTGCATCCATGCCCGATCCGCCTGAGCGAGGCGCCGCAGAATGTGGTGGGGACTCATGATGAGACCGGATTCTGAGCCGGTTTCGGAAAAAGGAAACCGGGGATTGCGGAATGTACAACGCGATCCGTCCGGGCTTGAGTCTGACAAAAGAAATGACTTTCAGGCAGAGGGGAATACTCTCCGCCCTCAGCCCACTTACCGTATGTCCCCTTCCCTGCGCACCCGGTTTATTCCCGCCCTGTGGACTCTTTGTGGAATTGCCGCAGGCCTGGGGGCCGGGTATCTCGTTTGGGGAGGCAGGGACGAAAGCGGCGGTGCCAAAGCGCGAAAACTGTCGTCTGTTTCGGGACCAGTGACCAGCGGGACCGAAACCGGAAACGGGAAAACTGCGGCCAAAGGCACTGACGACTGGCTGGCACGGTTGGATTCCACCGATCCGGAGACTCACCACAGGGCGCTCACGGAGAAGACGACCGAAATTCTGGCGATCCGCAGCGCCCCTGAACGCATGAAGAGCCTGCTGGCAATGCTGGAGCATTTCCGGCCCGGCGATATCGAATTCATCGTGGACGGTTTCAAGGCGCACGACCAGCAGGGCCGGCTCTTTCCTGCGGAGTTCGATATGTTCATGGAGTTCGCGGGGGCGAAGGACGGTTTGCGCGCCATGGAGCGGACCCGCGAGGTTCTCAAATCACCGGACGCGAACCTCTATGATTTTCACCGCCGCTGCATGAGCGCCTGGGCGGCGGCGTCTCCGGAGGAAGCCGTCAAATGGTGGAACGGCCTGCCGGACGGCAAGATGCGCGATCAAACCGGAGCTGCCCTGATTTCCGGTGTCCTCAAGACAGATGCGGATCGGGCCTGGAAATACCTTCAGATGTTTCCGGCGGAGGACCGGGCCCAGCATGCCGGGGCCTTCATGCGGGAATATTTGAACCAGGGCGATGTCGCCAGGGCGACGGAATGGCTGAAGACGCTCGACCAAACCGCAGGCGACGACGCCACCGGCTTCAAAGCGGCAGCTGCCCAGTCGCTGCTGCACGGTATGGTGAACATCAAGAGCGCGGATAAGGCGGCGGCCTTCGAGCCGTTCCTTAATGAACCCTGGTTTGCCAACAGTTCCTGCGTGGAGCGCCTCACTGACGAGTGGGCGAAGAAGAGCGCGGCCGAAGCCGCTGCATGGCTCGAAACCCGGCCCAAAATGCCCGCCTTCGACAACGCGGCAAATACACTGGTCGCCCGCTGGAGGAAGACAGACCCGGATGCCGCGGCGGCATGGCAGCAGAAGATGGGAATTCAGGGACCGCCACAGGAATGAATAACGCGGCGCGACGACTCGTTTGTTAGCGATGATTCCTTCAAAGACTCTCCCTTTGCGCGTGGTA
>DATAIE010000171.1:0-3876 GCA_036262875.1 Verrucomicrobiales bacterium | reverse complement strand
ACCTCTGCATCTTCGGCGAGCCCGGCGAAACCGGCACCTGGGGCTGGCGGTGGGAGGGGCACCACTATTCCTGCAGCGTCACCCTCGCGGGCGGAAAGGTTGTGAGCCTCACCCCTTCCTTCATGGGGACCAATCCCGGCGAAGTCAAAGAGGGTCCCCGCAAAGGCCTGCGCGTACTCGGCGAAGAGGAGGACCTCGCCGCACAGCTTGCCAAATCCCTGACGGAGGAACAGAAAAAGGAAGCCGTGCTCCCCGGCGCAGTCCCCAAGGACGTCATCACCGGCCAGGAGCGGAAAGTCAGCGCTCTCCAGCCCGCCGGCATCGCCTCCTCCAAACTGGATGACACCCAGCGCCAGCTTCTGTGGAAGGTCGTTGAAAAATACATCGGTCGCTACCGTCCGGATCTGGCGATCCCCATTGCCGACAAACTGTCCACAGCCGGCTGGGACAAGCTCACTTTCGCCTGGGCCGGCGGGACGGAGCGCGGCCAGCCAAACTACTACCGCATCCAGTCCCCGGAATTCGTGTTCGAATACGACAACACGCAAAACAACGCCAACCACGCCCACGCCGTCTGGCGCGACTTTGCCAACGATTTTGGCGAAGACCTGCTGAAAAAGCACTACGAGGCGGAGCACACAAAGTAGCCGCCCGCGCAGGCAGACACGCCCATTCCAGCGGCGTCTCCCGGGATGGCGGGAGGCCCCGGAAGCCGCCGGTGAAAAGCAAGCAATGCCTTGCACCCGGAGATGTCCCCTATACGGTTTCATCTTTCCCCCCGGGAGCGTGCGGCCAGTGTGCCGGACGGCGATGCAGGGGAGCCTCTTTTTTCCTGAAACCATCCATCCACTGTGAGCGAATCCGAGCCACGCAACATCGAGCCCATCAACGTCGCGGACGAGGTGTCGAAATCCTTCCTCGACTACTCCATGAGCGTCATCATCAGCCGGGCGCTTCCGGACGTGAGGGACGGATTGAAGCCCAGCCAGCGCCGGATTCTTTACGCCATGAGCGAGCTGTCGCTGTGGCCCAACCGCAAGCACATCAAGTGCGCGAAGATTTGCGGTGACACCTCCGGTAACTACCACCCGCACGGCGAGGCCGTCATCTATCCCACGCTGGTCAACATGGCACAGCACTGGAGCATGCGGGACACACTCATCGACGGGCAGGGGAACTTCGGCAGTGTGGACGGCGACCCTCCCGCGGCCATGCGTTATACGGAGGCCCGCCTCACCCACCTTGGCACCGTCCTCATGGAGGACATGGACAAGGAAACGGTGGACCTCGTTCCCAACTATGACGAGCGCCTCATGGAGCCGACCGTCTTCCCGGCGGCGTTTCCGAACCTCATCGTGAATGGCGGCACCGGCATCGCCGTGGGCATGGCCACCAACATGGCCCCGCACAACCTGAGCGAAGTCGTCGACGGTATCTGTGCGCAGATCGACAATCCGGACATCACCATTCCGGAGCTGATGCAGCACATCAAAGGCCCGGATTTTCCCACCGGCTGCACCATCTACGGACGGAACGGCACCCGCAACTACATGACCACCGGCCGGGGTCAGATCAAGGTGCGCGGCAAGGTGGAGATCGAAATGGATGAGAATGGAAAAGAGCAGATCATCATCCTGGAGATTCCCTACCGCGAGAACCGCGCCATGCTCATCAAGCGCATCGCGGAGCTGGTGAATGAAAAAGTGCTCCCGGAAATCAGCGCCATCCGGGATGAATGCGATGAGAACACCCGTGTGGTGATCGAGCTGAAGCGTGATGCCCGCACCCAGGTGGTCATCAACAACCTTTTCAAATACACTTCCCTCGAGAGCAGCTTCAGCGTGAACATGCTGGCGATCGACAACCGCCGGCCGCGCCTTCTGAACATGAAGGACGCCATCGCCTGCTATATTGAACACCGCCGCGAAGTGATCCTCCGGCGCACCCGTTTCCTTTTGCGGAAGGCGGAGGCCCGGGCGGAAATCCTGGAGGCCCTGCTCCTGGCCACGAGCCGCATCGATGACTTCATCAAAATCATTCGCGATTCGAAGAACCGGGATGAAGCGGAGCAGCGCATCAAAGAGTATCCGTTCACCGTGGAGGCGGCCACCGCGCTCGGTATCATCATTCGCGGACAGCCGCAGGTGCAGGGGGACAACTACCGTTTCAACGACCGCCAGGTGAAGGCCATTGTGGAACTCCAGCTCTACAAGCTGACGGGTCTCGAGCGCCACAAGCTCAAAGAGGAATACGACGGCGTGATGGTCGAGATCAAGGACCTCATGGACATCATCGCGCGGGAAGTCCGCGTGCTGACGATCATCAAAGAGGAACTGCGGACCATCCAGACGAAGTACGGCACCCCGCGGCTGACGAACTTTGCCGACGAGGAGGGCGAGATCAATACCATCGACCTCATCGCCAACGAGAGCCAGATCATCACCATCACCCACCGCGGTTATATCAAACGCACGGTGGCCACGGAATTCCGCAGCCAGCGCCGCGGAGGCAAGGGGCTCAAGGGCATGGAGACGTTCAAAGCCGGCGCGGACGAGAGCGAGGCGGGGGACTTCGTGGAACACCTCTTCACGGCCAGTTCGCATGACTGGCTGATGTTCTTCACCAATACCGGCCGCGTGTATGCCGAACGGGTTTATCTTATTCCCGAAGGGGCGCGGACGGCCAAGGGCCGCAGCATCAAAAATCTGCTCAATCTGAAGCCGGAGGAAAAGGTGGCCAGCGTGCTTCGCATCCCCGCCGTGGGAGAGGGGGACAAGGACTCCACCTGGTCACCGGAGAAATTCGTCGTATTCGCCACGCACAACGGCATCGTGAAGCGCACCAATCTCAGCGAGTTCCGGAACATCCGGAAGGACGGCATCAACGCTATCAACATCGAGGAGGGCGACTTCCTCATCGGCTGCGCCCTCACGGAAGGCCAGAATGAACTGGTGCTCGTGACCCATGACGGGATGAGCATCCGCTTCAAGGAGGACGACGTTCGCGACATGGGCCGCACCGCCACCGGCGTCTGGGGGATCCGTCCGGAAACCGGTGACTATGCCGTCAGCCTCGCCGTAGTGCAGGCGGGCAGTACGCTCCTGGTCGCCAGTGAGAATGGCATCGGCAAGCGCAGCCAGTTTGACGAATACCGCATCCAGTCGCGCGGCGGGAAGGGCATCATCACCATGAAAACCACCGACAAGACCGGCAAGGTGGTCGGTGCGCTCGTGGTGCAGGAGGCTGATGACGTCATGCTGATGACCAATACCGGACAGAGCGTGCGCATTCCCGTGAACCAGATTCGCGAAGCGGGACGCAATACGCAGGGGGTCAAACTCATCTCCCTGCGCGAGGGCGAACTGTTGCAGGACATCGCCCGCGTGCTCGCGGAGGATGAAGAGGCCGCCGCCGATGGAGAGGTGCCCGTGGAGGGCGGGGAAGCGCCGCCCCCGGAAGCCTAAAAACGGCCCTCATGATCGCCTTCGCCAGCTTCGGTCCCGCAGACAGCCGGTGCCTGAAGCTGCAGCCCGGACGTCTCCGGCTCACCCAGCACTGGGTGCAGGGCGGACTGCTCGCGGCCCCCGGACAGATTCCGGAGGCGGGGCTGGAACTTCGCGCGGACGGCATCGTCGTCTTCTCGGCCAGCATGAAGCCCGCGGCTCAGGACCGGTTCCAGCCGGGGCGAAACGAATTCGTGACCGGACTGTGGAAAGGCAACGTCATGGAATGGTTTTTGGGAAACCCCGGCAGCGGCCGTTATCTGGAAGTCCACCTTTCTCCGGGAGGGCAGTGGTGGTCGTGCGTGTTCACCGCCATCCGTATTCCGGAAATCCCCGAAGGACGGCCCCTGCCGCTCAGTGTCATTCACCACCG
>DATAIE010000170.1:0-3250 GCA_036262875.1 Verrucomicrobiales bacterium | reverse complement strand
CCTCTCTTTCTCCCTGACAAATGAAAAGACGAATCCTTGTAGTCGACGACGAATCCATCGTGGCCCATGACATTTCCGAGTGTCTGACTCACATGGGATGCGAAGTCGTCGGCACTGCATTGTCCGGTCCCGATGCCATCGCGAAGGCGGCCAAACTGCGTCCGGATCTTGTCATGATGGATATCGTGCTTCAGGGACCGATGGACGGCGTGGAGGCGGCGACGGTGATCCGTCAGAAGCATGACATTCCGTGTGTATTTCTGACCGCGTATTCCGATGGAGCGGTGCTGGCGCGGGCCAAAGCGGCGGCACCCGCCGGTTATATGGTGAAGCCCTTTGAGGAAGCCGGTCTGCGCTCCACGGTGGAGATCGCGCTCTACAAGGTGGACCTCGAACGCGCCCTGCGGGAGAGCCGGGAATGGTTTTTGACGACGCTCATGTCGATCGCAGACGCCGTGATCGCGACCGATTCGGAGGGCAGGGTAAAATTCCTGAACCCCCGTGCGGAAGCGCTTTCGGGATGGGCCTCTCATGAGGCGGAACGGCATACGGTGGAGCAAATCTTCCCGCTGACGAGCGACCGCGACGGCGCCCCCGTACCCAGCCTGCTCCGCAGCGCTCTTGCAGAGGGCAGCACGCAGGTCCGGGAGAAGGGCGTGACCATGGTCTCCCGCGACGGAAGGAAAATTCCCGTCGCCGATTCCGCGGCGCCCATCCGGGACCGCGAGGGGAATCTGGTGGGAGCGGTGATTATCTTCCGGGACGATACGGGACGCCGCCTGCATGAGCAGGGGCTGGAGCAGCAACAGGCACGTCTCGAAGAACTGGTCAAAGAACGGACGGGTGAACTCCTCGCGATCAATACGAGGCTCCAGGCAGAGGTGGAGGAACGCCGCCGTGCGGAGCAGGCACTGGCCGCGCGGGTCGAACTGGAACGCATGCTCTCGTCCGTGTCGGCTCTCTTTCTGGCGACGAAGCCGGACGAAACCGACGATGCGATGGTGCAGGCGATGGGTCAGATCGGCGGGTTCCTGAACGTGGACCGCTGCTACATTATGCAGTACAGTCCTGGCCGGAGAACGCTGGACAGTTATATCGAATGGTGTGCCGCAGGAGTCCCTGCGACAGGTGAATCGTTCCGCGGAGTCGAGGCGGTGGTGCTGCCTTCGGAATTCGAAGACCCGCGGAACCGGACCTCGGGAATCGTGGCGTTTACGGCGAAACCGGAAGGCAGCGGTGCAATGAATGCAGAACTGGCCCGCGAGCGCGCTGCGGGCTCGGTGCTCTGGCTGCGCCTAGGGCAGGGGGAATCCTCTCACGGGTTTCTCTGCATTGACAGCCTTTCCCGGCGGGAATGGAATGCCGAGACGCTCCGCGCGCTGGCCATGGCGAGTGCGGTGGTGGAAACGGCGTTTCGCCGCCTGGCGGCTGAACGCGACAAGGAGCGGCTTCAAAGCCAGTTGCAGCAGTCGATGAAAATGGAAGCCGTGGGCAAGCTGTCAGGAGGCATCGCTCACGATTTCAACAACATGCTGCTGCCGATCATCGGCTACAGTGACATGGTCCTGCTGCGTTTGCCCGAGAATGATCCATCCGTTCTTGAACTTCGCGAAGTAAAGCGGGCCGCCGAGCGGGCCTCAGCGCTGACCCGGCAGTTGCTGGCTTTCAGTCGCAAACAGGTGGCGAGAAAAACCATCTTCGATCTGAATGACAACCTTGGAAACATGAACCGGATGCTGGGACGCATCATCGGGGAGGACATCAATCTCCGGATGGAACTTTCCCAGGATCCTGTGCCGGTGAAGGCCGATCAGGGGCAGATCGAACAGGTGGTGATGAATTTGATCATCAATGCCCGCGACGCTATGCCTGGAGGCGGCTCTATCGTGGTGCGCACCATGCTGGTGGATGCCACGCGCTATCCGGTCCCGGTCATCGGCGGTCTGGCTTCGGAGGGAACCTATGCGGTGCTTACCGTCGCCGATACCGGCTGCGGCATTCCGAAGGAACTGCAGGACCGCATTTTCGAACCGTTCTACACCACCAAGGGAATGGAGGGAACCGGCCTGGGCCTGTCCGTGATCTACGGCATCATTCAGGACCATCAGGGCGGATTGCAGCTTTCGTCCACTCCCGGGAAGGGAACGACGTTCCACATCTTTCTGCCGGCCTCCCGGCAGGCTGCGCCCGTGCTTCCGGTGGAAGGGGTGGCAAAGCCGGTGAACGGCAAGCATTTCCGCGGTCAGGGTCAAAGGGTTCTGCTTGTGGAGGACGAAGAGGCTGTAAACCATCTGGTGAGAACGGCATTGACTCAAAACGGCTACGTCGTGACCTCCGCCGCCACCGTCAGTGAAGCCCGGGCACTCTTCGATGAATCCAGCGGACAATTTGAGATGATCTTCTCGGATGCCGTGCTGCCGGATGGAAACGGTCTCCAGTTGCTGGACACGTTCCTGACCCGAAACCCCGGTCTGCGCGCTCTGCTTTCCAGCGGTTACACGGATAAGACTTCACTCCTGGAAATGGCCCGTCACCGCCGGATCTCGTTTCTTCCCAAGCCCTATTCGCTCCCGGTTCTCTTTCAGACGGTGGCAGAGGTCATGGAGGACCAGAATGCGCACCTGCTGGACTGACGGGGCCGCATGAGACCGGACCCGCGGAATCTCAGGAGACGGCGAGCATCGCCAGGGCGGCCACGACGACGGCTCCATCGGCGAGAGCCCGGCAGACACTGACCGGCAGACGGGAGCGGAAAAGATGGATGGCCAGCAACAGCACGGCGGCAATGCCGCAGGCCATGACCAGCGGCCGGGAGAAAGCATCACTGGTGATCCACAGCATGCCGGCACCGGCACCGATGGTCACGACCATCCACGGATACAGTTTTTCCAATAACGTGTGTTCGAAGTCCTGATGGCTCTTTTCCCACAGTCGAATGGCCAGCGAGTTCAGCGCGCAGACAGCACCGAACAGCAGGACGGGATTGCTGAAGAGCAGTTCGGTCCACTCTTCCTTGTGAGCGTGCGGTGCCAGCGCGGTTCCCATCGCGAAGAGCCAGCCGCCGAGGAGTTTCCGGGGGAGCGTCCACGGTGCCGCGGCTCCCGGCTGCCGGACAGAGAGATAGAGAACGGTGAGGATGAAACCTGCCAGCGCCCCGCGCCACAGTTGAGGCCAGATGAGTCCGGAGGCCGTGCCTTGCATCAGCCCGACAGCGATCAGTCCGCCGAGGGAGGCGGCCCCCGTCAGCCCG
>DATAIE010000169.1:0-2219 GCA_036262875.1 Verrucomicrobiales bacterium | reverse complement strand
CTGCGGGCGGTGCTCTGCTACAGCCTGTCCACCGGGAACGAACTTTGGCGGCTGGAAGACAAATTCCAACCCCACGGCAAGCATCAGGACAACAGTTTCGCCAGCAGCACACCCACCCTCGACAAAGACCGTCTTTATCTTGCGTGGACCAGCGGAGGTTCCATGAGGGCGCTGGCACTCACGCATGAAGGGAAGCGGGTATGGGAAAAGGAGGTCGGTCCCTATTCCGAAACGCACGGCAGCGGTGCCTCACCGGTAGTCGCCGGGAATGTCCTTATCGTGAGCAGCGATTGTGAAAAAGGAACCGGCGGAATCAACGCGCTCAACCTCTCCGATGGCTCGGTGGCCTGGAAATTCCCCCGCACCAGTGACCGCACACCTTTCTCTACGCCGCTCGCGTGGGAGGAAAAACCAGGCCAGTGGCGCCTTGTGTTTTCCAGCAATCCCAAGGCGCTGACCTGCCTTGACGTAAAGGACGGGAAGATGCTCTGGGAAATGGACCGCCCGTCGAAGGGCGATCGCGCGGTCGGCTCACCTGTTATGGCGGGCGGTGTGTTTTTTGCCGCCATCGGCCAGGGCGGCACCGCCAAGGCCAGCATGGCAGTTAAGATCGTCGATGGAAAGCCGGAGAAAATCTGGGAGGGCAAAAAAGCCATGCCCTACGTCCCCACGCCGCTGCCCCTCGGGGATCATCTCATCTTCCTCGGCGATGGCGGCATCCTCACCAGCGTCAATGCCGGCGACGGCCAAATGGTCTGGAGCGAGCGTCTCTTCCAGGACAAGGCCTACAGTTCCCCCGTTTGCACCGGAGACAAAATTTTCTGCATCAGCCGCAACGGCACCGTCGCAGCAGTGCAGGCCAGCGGGAAGGAATTCAAACTCCTTGGCACCACCCCGCTCAACGATCCGTGCGACAGCACCCCTGCAATCGCCGGAGGCAAACTGATCATCCGCACCGCGCATAAGTTGATGTGTGTAGCGGGAGCGAAATGACAGCCCTGAGCCCCGGCCTGAGAAATCAGAGAGCAAATAAAGAACCCGGCTCAGCAAGATAATCATCAGGCTTGCGGATATCCCGCCAAGCCTATGAAATCAAACTATCTCATTCTCGCTTTCGCATGCTCCGGAGTTCTGTTCGGAGTCTTTGGGCTCACCCGCCGTATCACACAGCAAGCCTCTGACAAAGTCTCCGCCGCTCACACCACTCCCGTGGAACGCGGTCGATACCTGATCAAAACGAGCGGGTGTAATGACTGCCACACGCCCCGCTTTATGGAACTGGGAGAAAAGGTGCCGGAGACCGAATGGCTGACCGGCGCCGCGCTCGGATGGAGAGGCCCGTGGGGCACCTCTTATCCGAGTAACCTGCGCCGTCATATTGCCGCCTTCAAGGATGCGGACCTGTGGATCAGCATGGTGCGCAGCCGCAACGGGCTTCCGCCCATGCCGTGGCCGAGTCTGCACGCGATGACCGATGACGATCTGAAGGCGGTGCATGCCTATATCAGTAATCTTGAAGTGAAAGGCGACGTGATGCCGGTGCCCGTGCCGCCGGACAAGGAGCCAACGACTCCCTATCTCAAACTGGAACCCGTGATGCCAGGAACAACGGCCCATGCCGGATCACCAGCGAAGGGAGACGTGGCATCCGCGAAACCACAATAGCCGCAAAGGCCCCGCAGGGAGAGCGCTTCAGAATTGACGGCGGGGTGCCGGCGGCCTTATCTCTTGAGGGAGTTCCCTCTCCCCTCATGCGCGCACTTCTCTCCTGTAAGCGGCTTTGCGTTTTTGTCCTTCCGGCGCTGATGGCGGGTGCGTTCAAAATGAATGCGGAGATCACCGCTCCGGAATTGAGCATTCAGGGTCCCGCCGTTCCGGCAGACCGCGTGAAGATCAGCAGTTCGTTTCAGGCGGGCGCGCTGCTCAAACTGGAGTCGTCGCCGGATATGTTTGATTGGCGGGAGGCGAGAAGACTGCACGATGCCCTGTATGCCTATCCGGATCCCGCGGGAGTGCCGCCGGCGCGCCGGTACTACCGGGTGCAGGCTTCAGCGCGGACCGCAGCGGATGACTGGAAGAATCAAATTCTGTTTCCGGACGAAGTGTTTCGCCAGCCGCAAAACGGCGAGGGCGTGCGATGGGTGAAGTTCGTGATCCTGACCAGTGATCCGGGTCGCGTGTATTACCAGGACGGCGCGCGGTATCCGTTCCACTACGAC
>DATAIE010000168.1:0-1793 GCA_036262875.1 Verrucomicrobiales bacterium | reverse complement strand
GATTCGGGCGGTTGCCATTGCTTTGCGACATGAGCGATATGTGAATTCGAGCGATGAAGAGTTTGGTTTTTTGATGGAGAACCAAGCCGTCGAACATGTGGATTTGTGGCTGAGACTTGTCCATCAGGAACGGGAGTATTTCAATAGAAGGGATATTGAAATGACAGGATACTTTGTTAAAAATCCGGAAGTGATTGGACCGTTTCTTGACTCGGATGAAGAGGCGTTGCGGATGGGGGCGCTCTTAGCGCTCCAAAAAATCGAGGCAGTTGAGTACGCACCTCGCATTGCCGCCATGCTTGCACCGGAGACATCAGAACCGGAACGCCTCGATGCCTACAGATTTCTGGCGAAACTTCACAATCCGGAAGCAGGCGCCCTTGTGGCGGCGCATCTTTTACGAGATCCCATGTGGAAATGGCGCAGTGACGGGTTGAAGTTGCTCGCAGCCATTAAAGCACGGGCTCAAGCTTCCGCTGTCGTCCCGCTGATCGCTGACCCGAACTCTGATGTTCGACTGGAAGCCTTGAAAACTCTGAGCAGGATTGGCTCTGCCGGACAGATTCCGGACATCGCTGCCCTGTTGAAGCATGACGACCCGGAAATGCGCATAGGTGCATTGAGAACATTGACGGCGTTGAAAGCTTCACATCTCCGGGACCAAATTCTGGTAATGTTAGGCGATCCAGTTCCCGCGGTGTGCCTGGCAGCAGGGGAGGCGATTGAAAAAATGTTCCTCGAAGTACCGGCACAGGCATTCCCGGTGTTGATGGATAAAGCACTGTCCGGATCAGACAACGGGAGTGTCTGGTTCTCCGCTGATCAGTGGTTTCGCGGCCGGGAACCGTTCAAAACCGCGCTTCCATGGCTGAAGTCAGAGGCAGAACTGGCTCCCCCAATGCCCGATGCCCCTGCCGAAGCGATCCGTATCGTGGATGCGATGAAGGACGTATGGCGACTTTCCGCCTCCATGCAGGCCCCGCGCACCCTGGAGAAAGCGGGCGTCGTCGCCGCACGGATTATCGAGACCATTGCCTGGTTTCCGAAAGACGCGCCCTGGCTTGAGGACATGGCGCGTGACCTGTCCCGATACCCGGATCTTTCCCGCGAGAGTGGGCGCATAGCTGCGGTGGCCGCCATACAGCGCGACCGGGCTCCTGCCCGGGTGGCGTTGCGCTGGAGTGGTTATCTGGGGGCGGGATTTCTGACACTCTGGACCATCGTGCTTCTTCTCTACCCGTGGGCAGAGGCGGCCCGGTGGATGATTTGGACACGGTGGGCCCGCCGCCTCTCCGGACTGGGTCTTCCCCTAACGCTTCTGCTCCGGTTGCCGGCTTATCATTTCCGGCTGTGGAAACCCTTTCGCGAATCCCTGCTGCCACCCGCGGAACTGCAAACCTTCGACGAGTGGTCGTTCTTCGATTCCATTCGCATGGCACCCTTGTCGCCCGTGGCGGGAGGTGCCCTCCCTGCGCTGCAAGTCCTGCGCAACCTGAGCGGCGTGTGGGTGCTGCAGGGGGCCTCCGGGCTTGGGAAGACGACGCTGCTGCAATGTCTGGCGGCGGAGAGTCCCACGCCTGCGGCCTTTGTCAGGGCGTCGACCTGTCAGGACGGAATCGTGGAGACGCTGCGGAGACGGCTGCCGCGGCATGCGCAGGGGGATGCGGCGTTTCTCCGGAAGTTGATCCGCTCGGGCTCACTGCTCGTGATGATCGACGCCGTGCATGAGGCCGCGATTCCCGTTCAGGAGCGCCTGGTGCGTGAAGTGGAATCCCTGAGGGGCGGGAAGTTTT
>DATAIE010000167.1:0-6772 GCA_036262875.1 Verrucomicrobiales bacterium | reverse complement strand
CTCAGCCAGGTTTGGAAGGCCGTCGGGGAGACGCCGTTCCGGATATAAACAGACGCCTCCGGGGTTTCCACCTCCGGTGTCGTAGCCGTCGTCACCGGCACCGTCCGCGAGCTCACCTCCGTGGGCTGCAGTTGGTGGGGAGTGCCATTGAAGGTCACCTCCTGTCCGCCGATGATTTGGACGGTGGTGATGGTCTGAGGGGTCGTCAGATTGGCGCCCTGCTCCAGTTTACTGTTAGTAGTGGCGAGGCGGATAGAGAATTTTCCGGACACCTGCGTCGAAGGATCCACCGGGGGCGCCGGCGCACCGTAGCTCCCTGGAATCGTCACACCTTGCACAGGGGGCATCCACGAACCCATCAATTGTCCATGGGCGTTCCACGAGACGTCCCGGGTGAGACCCACGTTGGAGATCAGTGACACCGTCACCAGGTCCGGATTCATCGTCGGCGGAGCGAGCACACTCACGACACGGCCCGCGGACAAATTAGTCATCGTCACGTCGATGGCCACATAGCGGCCGGGAGAATACGGATGCTCCGCGATCTGGAAAAATGCCCCGGCGCGGGTCGGAGCCGGCACGACCGAATTTGGCGAGAACTCGTTGGACGTGAAATCGGCCAGGCCGGCATCCGGGCCGGATCGCGGAAAGTCGAGGGAAAGCTCATGCCGGCCAAGGTGGTTGAGCGTATTCAAATTGCCCCCGTCCTGATTGATGGTCCACGGCATGAAGACATCGAATCGAAGTCCGAAAGGCTCCGTCTGACTCTGGAGGGGCTCCGGAAAGACCTCCGTGTACTGACCGTACGTCGCATTGGGTGCTTCGGTTTGATAGTCGAGCAGCACACGACCCGGCGTGGCAGCGAGTTTGTCCCGCTGCAGCACGTCCCAGCGTGTAAACATCACCCGGCCAAAGCTGTCCACAAAGGGTTCCGCCGCGCCGGAGGTGGCGTGGGTGAGCATGACCGGTTGAGTGCCCTGCGGCGCTTCCGGGTCGACAGCCCAGAGCCCCGTCCCGGCAGGCCCGAGTCCGTCTTCATCCAGCGCAGGGTAGAGGTGCTTTTGTCCGGTGACGGGACAGTCGGTGGCGTAAACGATCCGTCCGTCCGACAGGTACGCCGGCTGCACGTTGTTATAGTCCGCATGCTGGCCCGGCACTTTGGTGATCACCGGTGTCTGAGCCTTGCCCAGCCCGGTGATTTCATAGATCTGCCAGAAATACTCGCCGGTTTCTCCAATATTCGAAGGAGCGCCGCGAACCATGCTGAAGACCGCCTTCGTGCCGCTGAAGTGGACGTGCGGATCGCGCACAGCAATTGCATCGGGGCCTTTTTGCTGCGAACCGGCGATGCCGTAGCCGGCCAGCCGGGTCAAATTCTTCACCGACAAGTCGGGATAGAGGATCATCAGATCTCCGCCCCGGGGAGCCGCCGCGGTGGTGGCGAGAAGATTGCCGTCGATGGACAGCACGGTATTATGCCCCTGAGAGGGTGGCACCTGAGTGACGTAGAGGATCGGGTTGCTGATCTGCTGCGCATTGGCCGTGATGGCCGTCGCAGAGGCAGCAAATACGACTGAGGGGAGCAGCTTTTGTAGTTTCATCGTATTTGACAGGATTGGGCTGATTTTGGATAGGGAATTTCGGATAACGCCCGCGATTTACGGGTGCCTGAGAGGAACCGGATATGAGGGCGCTGCGACGCCCGGCAACGCTACTATTCCGCACCTCGCCAATGCCGGTTGCAGCATTTTCTCGCCCCGGTGGCAGCATCCATTTTCCACTTCATGTTCCCCGTGCGCGATGGAGCCGGGAGGGATCGTCGCAGCAGTGACAAAGATGCTCATACAACCAGCGAAACATGGCTATTCCCGGCTAAAGTAAACATTAACAGGCTGCCCTCCACTCCTGAAGAAGCGATAGGCGAATCCCCTACTAACACACCCGGTCTCAAAAGCCCCGTGAAGAACCGGCAGACACGGGGCACCCCCCCCCTCAATCGTCTTCGACCGGCGGAAAAAATCCCTCCAGGTGCGGAAACACATCCCAGCGGAGGAAGCCGGTGGAGGAATTGCCCGGAAGGCGAACGCCAACCTCCCCTGCCGGAAGCAGACCAGGAATCAAAGGCTCCCACCGGATGAGATCGAAGGAGGCTTCAGCGGGAGGAAGCAGGGCCGTGATGTCTCCCTCCGGCAGAAGATCCAGATTGGGGCGGCAGCGCATTTCGAGAGCGCCTGCCGGTCCCGGCACAAGGCGCGGCAGACGGTCCTGAAGGCGGCTGCCTGGAACCGGGTCGAGAGGCAGGGCCGGGTCGAGGCCGAAGATCAATTTCCGGAAATTCGCAATGCCGTCTCCGGCATCGGAATCCAACCCTTTTCCGAGGTCGGCGAGGCGGTCCTCCTCCAGTGCTGCGAAATTGTAAATGTCCCCGGGGGAAGGCTCCAGAAAGTAAAACTCGTAGAACCTCTGAAACTCTCCTGAAGCCACTCGAATGGTATAACGCATCCCCTTCTCCGCGCGAAAAAGATACCTGCCCGGTTCCGGCTCACGGGTTTTCACCGGTTCCAGATTTGTCAGGTCCGTCCCGGTATAAAGGTCCGCCGTCAGATCCGGCGGGGTGAACGGATCACTCCCTCCCCTCACCTGTCGCAGGGCCTGCGGGCCATCCCGCCGGGTAGTGACTCTGAACTGGTAAATCCCCCGCGCAGGAGCCGTCCAGTTAAACCACGAGGTCGCGGTCTGCGCGGCGAAATTGCCGTCGTCGTCCTCGATGAGCCGCAAGGCGGGCTCCCCCGGTTCCACCGTGGCTCTGGTCCACTCCCAGCGAAGCGGATTTCCATAATTCGGAGCGCCGTAGTGAACGACAATGGACATCGCGCGGGCTTTCCACTGAATGCTGCTGATGGTTTGGCTCGCACTGAACCGGTCATTGGGCGGCGACACCGTTTCCACCGGCATCAGACTGAGCCGGACCGTCGAGAGGCGCGCGGCACCGTGCATAGGTCCCGTGGCTGCGAACCAGTAAGTCGTTCCGGCACGGGCATTGAAATAACGGGCCGTATCATGCCAGGCATACTCTACGTACTCCTCTGCATCCGGGGTCGTCCCCGAAAAGACTCCCATCTCCCAGCCTCCTTCATTGAGGTGTTCCACATGGACACGGACCTTCTGATCCAGCATGGGCTGCCATTTCCACCAGATAACGGGAACCCCTCCGGCTGCAAGATCCCCCTCCCAGACCACCGTCCGCATCCGCTGGATTTCGAAATCGGAATTGCGGTCTCCGCGAAAGACCGAGGTGGAGGCCGCCGGAATCTCCGCCGGCAGTGAAATGGCGGTGGCGGGGTCCGCATTGGCCGTGAGAGGCTCCGGCCGGAGGTCGAACCAGTCTCCAGTGCTCCCGGAAGAGGATTCCAGCCAATAGGTTTTGCCCGCCTCCAGAAAATACGTTTCAGAGTTTTCATCCCAGGAGGCCAGTTGCCGCGTCACCGGGTCCCGGTAAACCATCCCCTGGGTTGAGCCTGTAAAAAAAGCGAAGGTCCCTGTCACGGCGGCCGTCCATTTGAACCATTGCAGGGACTGGATCTCCGCCTGCGGTTCGCGCCCTGGAGGATTCCATTTCGGATGAGCAGTAGTGCCGAGGTCCCGCGCCGTCTGCCAGGTCTTGTTCGTTACTTCGGGAATGAAATCGAGGTGCATCGCGCAAACATCCGCGGCCACAGCATTCGTAAACGCGGCCTGAATCAGATAGTTTTTCCCCTTCTGCACGCGCAGAACCAGATCGAGAGGCACGTGAACACCGCTAAAATCCGTGCCGGTGAATACCTGAACGGGAACGCGCAACGGAGGATTGTCCAGCACCCGCAGCCAGCCATCGACGGGGGCGGTCCACTTCCACCAGAGGCTGCCCGGCTGTGAGCCCGGCGGAGGCGTCACGGCAAAGACCAGAGGCTCGCCCGCCTCCAGCGTCGCGGCGCTGCCGTCTCCAAAGAGATGAAAATCCGTGCTCCCGCCGAGATCCGCCGCCTGGGAAACATGATCGTTGGCCTCCGGTGGAACGCCGATGAATTCCACGCGGGGCTTGAGGGTCAGCGGATGCGTGCCGAAAAACACATACCGTATCCATACAGATTCCCCCGCAGCCAGCAGGGGCACGCGCGTGGCAATCCAGCGCCGGCCCGGCTGATAGTGCACCGACGACGTCACACCTCCGGTATCGATGGCATAGATTCCCTTTACCGGAGCGGTGAACTTCCACCACAGGCTCACAGGTTCGAGATCGTCCCCGCCGGATTCTCCGGGCCATTCGAAGACAACCCCGGAAGGAAGCGTTGCGGGCATCAGCGCCGCGTCCTCCCGGTGGATATTCAAAACCGGGGCCGTTACAGGCACGCGCTTCAATTCCAGAGTATATTCACCGAAACAATTCGTGCCGGCCTCGTCCCAGCCACGGTTTGACTGAACCGCAAAATCATACACCCGGCCCCCCACCGCGTGAAACCGCGAGCCGCCCGCCGCCAGCCCCGTGAGGTCCCAGAAGCCTGCCTCCGCCGTTTCCCCGCCGGGCAGTGCCTTTCTCGCGGCGGCAAAAATGGCAGGGTCTTTGAGTCCCGGACAGCGAATCTCATAGTCACCCGATTCCGGGCACGTCCACTCCCACCACTGAGTGGGCCCGAATGGATAGAGCGCCGGCGTTTCAACCGTCAGCAATTCCATGCGCACGATCAGGTAGTCCTCGTTGCGCGGCCCCGTGAAGTTGGTGGTCTTAACGGTGAGAGGCAATGGTCCGGACAATACTCTCCTTTTCGCCAGAGTGTCATTCGCGGGCGGAGGCTGCGCGGGTCTCACGCGCAATGTCCCGCCAACGCCAGCCGATGGATCCTGGACCACCGGCATCCCGGCGACCCTAACCGCTATTTTGTAAGACCTCCCTTGCCGGGCCTCGAAGGTGGTTTCTCCGAGGTGATTCACGCCGATGAAGTTTCCGTTCTGAACGGGAAGCAAATTCTCCAGCCGGTCGCCCGTAAAAACAGCGGCGGAACTGGAACCCGGACCCGTCATCGTCACGCCCGCCGTGAACCATCCGTCGCGCGGCGCGGTCCATTCCCACCAGAGCGATCCCTCCTGCACACGGTCATCCGGCAGCACGTCCTGATGAGCGAGTGGCTCAAACGGTTCATACGAAAGCGGCACCTTTCCCGAAAAGAAGTCCTCCGCCGTCTCCTGCGAAGGAAGGGGACGGCGCTGCGCAAACGAGTCGTTGATCCCGGAACCCGCCGTCCCTGACACAAGGGAAAGAAAGACCAGCAGGGCAAAGACAAAACCATTCATATAAGCCTCGCGAATGATTCGCCCCTCAGGATAAAATGAAAATTAAAACATTCTCCCGGCTCCTTGACCGCTTCCTAGGGAAATGCCCGGTAAGACAGGCGGGCAGGTCCAGGAAATTGAAGTTTCTTTGGTGCTTGAACTTTGATCTTTGAAGTTTTCACAACACCGCCTCCTTCTTGATATCCAAGTACAAATTCCCCAACGCCACCGGCAGCACCTCCGACGGCGCATCGATCGTGAGAATGCCCGCCTGCCGCAGCGAGTGAAGCAACAGGTGACGCTCCTCCAGATACTGCACAGCTGCGCCGTAACTGCGGGCTGAGTTCAGACTGTGCACGGGAGTGTTCACCCGAGCCATCACTTCCCGCTCCCGCAGACTGGCGACCACCACCAGATGCCGGCGGCGAATGAGTTGCAGCGGGCGCAGCAGATGCGTCTGATCCTCGCTGCGGAGATTCGTGCAAAAGACGACCAGCGCGCGCCGCTGCTGCCTTCGCATGATCATCTCCGCGGCCTCGCTGAAATCGCCCGGCGCAGAGCCTGTATGGTAGTCATAAAGGTGATTGAGGATCACCGGCATCGCCGAGGCTCCGGTCTGCGGCGGGAGCCAGCGGTCTGCTCCCCCGAAACTCATGATGCCCACGCGATCGCCCTGACGCAGTGCGATGTAACTCAGCAGCAGCATCGCATTCAAACAGTGGTCGAACTGCGACAGGTCACCGTCCATCGCCCGCAACCGGCGGCCGCAGTCCGCCATAAGAATAATGGTCTGATTGCGCTGCTCCTCGTATTCACGGCTCGTCAGGACCAGCCGCCGGGAAGTGGTCTTCCAGTCGATGCGGTTGAGTGTATCGCCGTCCTGATAGTCCCGCAGCTGACGAAATTCACGGCTGAGCCCCGCCTTGTTCCGCCGCTGAATGCCCATCTGCGCTTCGCGGTGCTGCATCGCCAGCAGCGCAAACCGCACCACCGGCTCGTAGTTGGGATACACGCGCGTGCTCTCCGCAATTCCCGAGCGGTAGCGCCGCACCCACAGATTGAGAGGCGAGGAGTGCTCGATGTAGGCCGGTTCGATTTCTGACGGCCCCCTCTCCACTGCTCTCACTCTCACTGCCACGGAGGCAAACCCGCGTCCCGGCACTTTGCCCCTCCACGGCCAGTCATTGCTTCTCAATGCGGCGGGCAGACCATCGATCACTCTTACGCGCACCGTCTGCACGTCAGGATTCTTCACCGTCACCACCATCTCCTGCTCCACTCCCAGTGCCATCCGGGGCTCCAGTTTCCGCTCCACCTGAACTCTTTTCATCATCCGCAGCCATGTGGCATCGCATATGGCCACCACACCCCACAGCAGCCCCGCCCACTGCCACGCCGCCTGCACCGGAGTCCACCAGGAGCCCGCCACGCCCAGCAGCGCCCACGCGAGGCAGCAGTAGAGAAG
>DATAIE010000166.1:0-2337 GCA_036262875.1 Verrucomicrobiales bacterium | reverse complement strand
CGCACAGTTCGTGTATATTCGACACTATGTCAAGGTGTAAAAATGACACTAATTCAGCGCGTCCGGCCCATGACTCAGTCCCCTTCCCCGGACCGCCCCTCTACAAATTGCTGCACCACCGGATCCTCCGAAGCAAACAGCTCCGCCGGCGTCCCGGCAAAGTAGACGACTCCTTCGCGCAGGTAGACGACGCGGTCGGCCACCGTGCGCACACTCTTCATATCGTGAGTCACCACCACCGAGGTGCACTTATAGCGGCGCTGGGTGCGGCGGATGAGGTGGTCGATACTGTCGGAAATAATGGGATCCAGCCCGGCGGTGGGCTCGTCGTAGAGGATGCATCCCGGCTTGGTAATCACGGCCCGCGCGAGGGCCGCACGCTTTCGCATCCCGCCGCTCAGGGCGCTGGGCAGCTTTTCCTTGTGCTCGGCCAGCCCCACTTCCTCGAGCACGCCGTGCACAGAGGAGGCGATTTTTTCCGCATCCTTTTCTCCGGCTTCGATCAGCGGAAAGGCCACATTTTCCTCCACTGTGAGGCTGTCAAAAAGCGCCCCGTCCTGGAAGAGCATGCCTATTTTCCGGCGGTGCGGCGCCAGCTTCCGCTCGCTCAGCGAAGTGATTTCCTGGCCGTCCACCAGGATGGAGCCGGAGGTCGCGGGCATCAGTCCCATGATCAGCTTCAGGGTGACGCTTTTACCCGTCCCGGAGCCTCCGATGATGGCGATGCTCTCCCCGGTCCCGATGTCGAGGTCCATGCCGCGAATGATCTCCTGCGTGCCGATGCGCTTATGCAGGCCGCGCAGTTGGATGAAAGGTTTGGAGGATGCGTCCGCCATGATCTCAGGTTTTTGCGATCGGCCAAATGTAGTTGAGCGCGAGCGTCAGGAAGAAATTCACGATCAGAATCGCGAGGGACGAAATGACCACGGCGGAGGTGGTGCCCCGCCCCACGCCCACGGCGCCCTGCTTCACATTCAGTCCCTGATGACAGCAAATGATGACGATGAGGTATCCGAACATGAGCCCCTTCGACATGCCAAAGAAGATGTCATCCGAGTTGAAGTTCTTGTGCACCTGATCCGCGTAGAATGCGGCGGGCACATCGTAAAGCCCCACCGTGAGCAGCCGCGCCGCCCCCATGCCAAAGGTCACGCTTTCCGTGATCAACAGCGGCACGGAAATGAGCATGGCGATAAACCTCGGAGACACGAGAAAGTCGACCGGATGCACTCCCAGGGAGCGCAGCGCATCCACCTGCTCCGTGACCTTCATGGTGCCGATTTCCGCCGCCATGGCCGCTCCCACGCGGCTGGTGAGCATGAGCGCCGTCAGCACCGGCCCCAGTTCACGTCCCATCGCGAGCGCCACGATGCCGCCCACCACACTTTCAAAACCGAGCTGATTGAACTTGTAATACACCTGCGCCGCAAAGACCGCACCGGTGAAAGCCCCCGTCACGATCACCTGCAGTTGTGAGCCAAACCCGATGGTCACCATTTGCTTTGCCACCAGTTGCCAGCGGATCCGCGTGCGCACCAGCGAGTGCCAGACCTCGCCGGTCAGCACGGCGAGTTCGCCAAGATAGTTGGTGAGTTGCAGCAGCGGATTGCCGAGCCAGCGGACGAAAGAGGACATGCGGAGCGCCACGATGATAGAAAGAACCTGCTTGGAAAGTGCGAAGGTGGTCCAGTCCATGCAAAGAATGACAGTTTTATCCACTGGCATTGCGGTTTTTTTAGCATCATTGTAATCCCCTGCCCCTCTTTGGTTTCTTTATGAAAACACCCCTTCTCCTTTCGCTGCTCCTCCTTTCCCGCCCGCTCGCGGCTCAGGAGCCCGCCGCGCTGCCCCCTACCGCCCTCGATGCACTGGGGGCCTTCAAGGCCAAAACCGGCCGCGAAAAAGTCACCGGCCTTGTCGAGATGCGCGGTACAAGCGGCTCACCCACTCCCCTCGTTTGGCACCTGGTCATCCTCGATTCAAGGAGCCCCACGAAGCTGGAGGAATTCAGCATTCGCGGAGGGCGTGTGGAGGACCGCGGGCCAAATCGCGAGTATTATCCGGACCGCGAACCCGCCGGCGTCTTCGAACTAGCCAAAGTGGAGGTGGACTGCGCCGGGGCCTTTCGCATCGCCGACCGGGAGGCGGGCACCGCCATGGTGGGCTTCGACATGATCGACTACCGCCTCCGGTGCCGGGAATTCAGCGACGAGCCCGTCTGGATTCTCTCTCTCCGCACAAAGGACGGGGACACAAAAGGCACCGTCACCCTCTCGGCAAAGAGCGGCAAAGTCCTGCGGACACTCTGGTTCCGCGCCGGTCCCAAAGGACGCCCCA
>DATAIE010000165.1:0-5744 GCA_036262875.1 Verrucomicrobiales bacterium | reverse complement strand
CTCCAATGTATTCCTGCGGCACCGGCTGGCCGTGCAGCGCCTTGAGCTTCGGCTTCCAGTCAAAGAGATCGACGTGGGTGGGTGCTCCGTTCTGGAAGAGATAAATGACGCGCTTCGCCTTTGGAACCGTCTGCGGATAGCCTTCCAGGCCCCTCGCAGCGTTTTGCGTTTCCGCAGCGAGGCCGCTGCGCTGCAGCAGCGAAGCAAGTGCTGCGATGCCGATGCCGGTGGCTCCGCGGCCAAAGAATTCACGGCGCGTGAGATGAAGCCGGCGATCGTGTTGAGGTGTCATGTCGAGTGAAACGAAGGAGCAGCAGGTGCTTTTCCAATGGGTGCACTGCGCTGACCATCATACTTCAGCAGTGACACTTCGCGATGTCATTTCGTTGTATCAGCGCGTCCGGAATAGTGACTGCACATGATGATTCATCATCAGAGATGATCGTTGTTTTATGATATCAGGTTGCAAAAAAAGTTTGAGGATGTAAAATATTTCCTTGACCGCGCTACTAAGTTCGTAGTAGCAATGCGCGGGAATTATCTCCGGTCTGTCAACCGAGTTCGCCAGACCAGTTGCATGAAAACTGCACGTCCATCCAACCTTGAGCTTCAAGCACTGTCCGTTTTGTGGACCGTCGGGAAAGCCACCGTCCATGATGTCCTTCAACGGATGCCGGATGGAAAATCCCGCGCCTACACTACGGTGCTGACCGTCCTTCAAAAGTTGGAAGCTAAAGGTTTGGTTCGCAAGACCTTCAACGGACACCATAATATTTACTTCGCTACGAAGACGAAAGAGGTCACTGTTGGCCGCTTCATCCACGACATGGTGATGCGGGTCTTTCAGGGACGGGCAGCCGACCTCATCGAACAGATTCTCGCCGGCGTCACGCTGACGCCGGGGGAAACCAAAGCCGTAGCCGGGCTCCTGCTTCGCCGTCGCCGGCGGGGCACACCGGCTGCGCATCAAACAAAACCAACAAAAACAAACACCATGGCAGCGAAAAAGAAAGCAGCCGCTAAGAAAGCGGCTCCGGCTAAGAAAGCGGCTCCTGCGAAGAAGGCCGCTCCCAAGAAGAAGAAGGCCGCCAAGAAGAAGGCCCCGGCCAAGAAGGTGGCTAAGAAGAAGTAATATTCTTCTTTCCGTCTGACGCGGACCGGCTGAGCGCTAAGCCGGTCCTTACTCTGAAGCGCCAGGTGCTGCGTAACCGCATCGCCTGAACAAGAAGCCCGGAAGGTGCACCCTTCCGGGCTTTTTGTATTTTCATGGAAGGGGCAGGCCCCAAAATCACCCAGGCGGGTCCTGTGAACTGTTCCGGTCCGGTGCCGGAGCCCCCTACACCCAGTGCAGCCAGTAGATGGCCACCACATACCCGACCTTGCTCAGGAGATGCAGCGCCTGGTCCTGGTGGAAGTTTGTCCACTTCTCACACTTGGCGAAATCGATCAGCCAGTGAAGAACGAACTCGGCAAAACCATAGGCCGCGCTGCCGGTGACGATCCACACGGCCCCCGCATGCACGAGGGAATGCGCACTCAGACAGTAAACCCACAGATGAGGCGGGGAATCGCCGGTATAATCGATACTCTTGATGTGGCGGTTCTTCCGGATGGCGAGGAACTTCCCCTGGAGGGGAAAGTCCGCAAAGGCATGGCCGATGATGAGCGCAAACAACAAGGCCCACGGACCTGAAATTTCCGAACCGGACACGAGTTGCGCTGCCAATACCATGCGGAGGGGATTGAGTATTCCATAGATTCACGCGGGCACCCTCCTAGTAAAGAGGATAAAACGGGAGGTTCCTGACCAGTCCGAACGCGAGCGCCCCGGTTATCAAGGCGGCCAGCCACCGCCATGAACGCGGAGGACGCGCGAGGCAGTAGAGCAGCAAAAGACAAACGGGCAGCAGCGGTGCATTCCAGTAAAAAGCCATGGAGACATCGCCCTGCGACAGTGCTGCGCATGCCTTTTGAACGCCACAGAAGGGACACCGCACGCCCCATGCTTCACGCACCCGGCAGGGAACACCAAAGACCAGCGCGAATGACACCCATCCCAGCACGACCAGTGCCGCCGCCATGGGAATGGGATGCTTCATGTCCACTGCACTCGCCCGGACACCGGCACGACTCAAGCCTTATGATCTCACTGCCCTGTCCGGAAACCGTATTGCGAACACTGGCTTTCAGTCTTCCAATACGACTGGTCTGCTGCCAGCCCGTATCGACTGTCTTCCATCGCATGCGCCTTCTCTTTTTCCTCTTCACCGCCGGTGCCGCATCCGCTGCCGACTGGCCTCAATTCCTCGGTCCTCAACGCGATGGCAGGGCGCCTGCGGATACGGCGTTGATCAAAGAGATTCCTCCCGACGGCTATAAGATCCTTTGGAAACGGGACTGCGGAGCAGGCTTTGCCGGCCCGGTGGTGAGCGGAGGAAAGGTCATCCTCTTCTACCGTGCCGGCGATAAGAATGTGGCCGAGGCCCTGGAGGTGGAATCAGGCAAGCCCTCGTGGAAGGAGGAGTGGCCAACCGCCTACCGTGACAAATTTGGATTCGACGAGGGCCCGCGTTCCTGTCCCACAGTGGATGAGGGACAGGTGTTTTGCTATGGAGCAGACGGCATACTCACGGCTCTGGAACTTGCCGGCGGCAAGTTGCTTTGGCGAAAGGATCTGGTTAAGGAGATCAACTCGGCTCAGGGGTTTTTTGGCCGGTGTTGCGCGCCGCTGGTGACGGGAAACAGCGTCCTCATTGCCCCAGGCGGAGAAGGGGCGGGTGTTGCGGCGTTCGATCGCAAGACCGGTGATCTGCAATGGAAGGCGCTGGATGACGAAGCAGGATATGCTTCGCCGGTCCTCATGCACCCTCCGCAGGGCGGGCGCGTGGTGTTCTTCACCCGGGAGGGCGTGGCGGGTCTGGTGCCGGGAACCGGCAAGGTGCTGTTCAACGAAAAGTTTCGATCGAAGGACGATGCCTCCGTGAATGCCGCCACTCCGGTGGTGGTGGATTCCACCCACTTCTTCACTTCCGCCTGTTATGAGACCGGCGCGGCCCTGTGGGAAATCGGAAAAGGCGACACCCTCACTTCCTCATGGCGCGGCGGGGGCAAACTCGACTGCCACTACAGCACGCCCGTGCTCATTGACGGGAATCTCTACGGCTTTCACGGTCGCCAGGAACGCGGACAGGAACTGCGCTGTGTGACGGCGCGTGACGGGGAAGTGAAATGGTCCGTGGATATCGATCCTGGCAACCTCATCGCCTGCGGCAAACAGCTTCTCATCCTTACCGAACGCGGCGAACTCATCCTTACCACCGCCTCGCCCGGCAAGGCGCCGGATCTCACAGTGCGCAGCGAGATCATCCGGGGAGGACACCGCGCGCCGCCCGCCCTGGCAGGCGGACTGCTGTTTGCCAAAGACAAGTCCCGTCTCGTTTGCGTGGACCTGCGCGCCGCCCATTGATCCCGAATTCCATGAAATACCTCCTTCTTCTCCCGCTGCTCTTTCTGGTGTCCTGCGCGGCACCCGTGTCATCCACGGGCCGCAGTGATCTCGGCAACCGTCCGGGGCCGCGCGGATTCCGCACGGTGGTTATCGACGCGGGCCACGGAGGCAAAGACTCGGGTGCCCGCAGCGGCATCACGGGAGACATGGAAAAGACTCTTACTCTCGATACGGCGCAGCGTGTACAGGCGGAACTGGGAGGCTCCTTCCACACGGTCATGATGCGCAACGATGACACCTTCGTCGACCTTGACGACCGGGTGGTGCGGGCAAGCCGCGCCGGAGACATTCTCGTCAGCATTCACTATAATTCCGGTCCGTCCGGATTGCGCGGACCGGAAAGCTTCTTCTGGCGTGTGGACAGTTACAGCCTCGCCAAACGGCTTCAAAACGGGCTTTCCGCCGCCAGTGGCGGTGGAAACAGCAGAGGCCTCGTCCGCCGCCGCATTCGTCTGACGCGGAATCCGTCCATTCCCTGCGTGCTCGTGGAGTGCGGCTATCTTTCCAATCCCGCGGAAGCCCGGCTCTGTGCCACTCCCGCCTACCGGCAGCGTCTCGCCCATGCCATTGCCGGTGCCATTCGCGAGCAGGCGGTCGCAGGGGACGCAGGGATGGGACCGCTCCCTAGGCACATCGATGCCCCTCCGAGCCGGCCGACCGACCCCAGAGAGTGACCTGCTTTTCGCCGGTTGCTGACGGATAGCATCCCGGGCAGAGCAGGTCGCAGGGAAGTTCTCTTGCGCATCCCTCTCCCGGAGTAGATTGCGGGCTGCTCTTTTTTCGCCTCTTTCCCCAGCCCCTCTTTCATGTCCTCCCAGGAACTCATCACCGGCCTTCTGGTCATCGGCAGCCTCGTCATTATCGAGGGCCTGCTTTCGGTGGACAACGTCCTGGGCATTGCTGCGCTGGCGAAGGAACTGCCCGAGTACCAGCAGAAGAGCGCGATTCGTCTGGGTCTTGCCGGAGCTTATGTCTTCCGGGTTCTCGCTCTGCTGGTGGCGACGTGGTTGATTTCCAATACCTGGGTCCGCTGGCTGGGGGCGGGCTATCTGGTTTGGCTCATGTGCTCGCACCTCACCCGGCGACAGACAGATCCCGACGAGGACGGAAAGGTGAGACTCGTTCGATCCTCGTTTGCCGCCGTCCTGCTCCAGATCGGTTTCATGGATCTGAGCTTGAGCATCGACAACATCATTGCGGCCGTTGGGCTCGCCCCCAAAGATCCCGCATCCGGTCTGCCCTCCATGATGTGGCCCATTTACGTGGGCGTGGGAATCGCCATTCTCGCGCTTCAGGCCATCGCACCTCACGCGGTGACGCTGCTCAAGAGGTATCCCGTTCTGGAGCCTGCCGCCTTCGTTCTTATCGGTTACGTGGGGGGCATTTTGATCTATGAGGAAACCCATCGCGTCGTGACCGGTGAAACCGATGACGTCTCTCCGTGGGTGAAGTTCACCGGCATTCTGATTATCATCGGGCTCGCCCTTCTCTATTCCCGCCATCTATTCTTCAAACGCCTGCTGCGTCCGCTCCTTCGTGCGGCGTGTCCGGCGATGAAGGCCTTCGCCACCGCCGTGGACCTTGTGTTCCTGCCGGTTAAACTGCTCATCTCCGCACTGAAGCCGAAACCGGCCGACGTTGTGGACTAATCTTCGCTCCTCCATGTTCGTTGACCATATTCGCATTCATGCCCGCGCCGGCACCGGCGGTGACGGCTCGGCCTCATTCCGCCGGGAAAAATTTATCCCTCGCGGCGGACCGGACGGCGGCGATGGAGGCCGGGGGGGCTCCGTCATTCTCAAGGTGGACACCCACACCGACAATCTGAAGGCGTTTTTTTACGATCCCAATCTCAAGGCCACGCACGGCTCCAAAGGGGCGGGACGGCTCAAGTCCGGACGCAGCGGTGAAGACCGCTTCTTTCATGTCCCGCCGGGCACTCTCGTATACCGGGAGAAGGGCGGGGAACCGGCTGACAGCACGCCGGATGTGAGCCCGGATGATTTTCTGGTGGATGACGAAGCGCCTTCACAACAAAAGCAGGACGCAGGAACGGAGCGGTCCCTGAAGCAGCGCATCGAAGAGGGCCACGATCTGGAACTAGTGGCCGATCTTACTGAAATCGGTCAGGAGTTCGTTCTCTGCCGGGGTGGCCGGGGCGGTAAAGGCAACAACAACTTCAAGACGGCCACTCACCAGACTCCCTATGAATTCACTCAGGGAGAGAAAGGTGAGC
>DATAIE010000164.1:0-5874 GCA_036262875.1 Verrucomicrobiales bacterium | reverse complement strand
AACCCAGGCGAAGCTCGCGTTTTCCCTCATCACCGCCGGCATGGAGCAGTGCAAACCCCGGCCCGCAGCGGTGAAGCACGCGCATCTCGGCGTGCATCCGCAGCGGCAGCCAGGAAAAAACTGGGTGGGGGTCGTGGTGCCCGTTGGATTGCTGACTTCCGCGCAAATGCGCGCCATTGCCGCGCTCGCCGAACGACATGGTTCCGGGACTCTGCGCCTGACGCCCTGGCAAAACCTGATCATTCCGGATGTTTCGGACGACGAGGTTCCCGGTCTCCAAAGCGGACTGGAAGCGGCGGGCCTTCACTGGCGCAGCAGCCATGTCCTGGGCGGTCTCGTTGCGTGCACTGGAAGCCGCGGCTGCAAGTACGCCGCAGCGGACACGAAGGGAGATGCCCTCCGCGCGGGTCAATGGCTGCATGAGCGCCTGCAACTCGACCAGCCGGTCAATATTCATTTCACCGGCTGCCCGCATTCCTGCGCCCAGCACTATGTGGGTGATCTCGGACTACAGGCGGTGAAGGTGGATCGCGACGGCGTCAGCGTGGACGGTTATCACATTGTGGCCGGCGGCGGCACCGGCGCGGAGTCGGGGATTGCCCGCCCCGTCCGCAACGGCGTGGCCGCGACCGAAGTGCCGGAGGTCCTCGAACACATCCTGCGCAGGTGGCAGGAGCTGCGCTCTCCTAACGAAACATTCTCCTCCTTTACCCGCCGCCATTCCGCTGAGGAACTCACCACCCTCTTTGCCTTATGAACGCCATCGCCCCCCTCGTTCCCGTCATGCCCGACAGCGCGCCCTTCAGTGAGGAGCAGCGCGCGTATCTCAATGGATTCCTTGCCGGCCTCTTTTCGTGGACACCGGCCAATGCCGCCCCCGCTCAACCCGCCGTCCCGGCCACCACCCTGACAGTTCTTTACGGATCGCAGACCGGCGGAGCCGAGAAGGCTGCGAAAAAACTCGCCAAACTTGCCGGTCAGCGCGGCTTCAAAGCGACTATTCGTGACATGGGGGAAACGAAACCCGTCGACATCGCCGCCGCGGGCAATCTCCTCGTCATTGCCAGCACCTACGGCGACGGCGAACCCCCGGATCGCGCGCGCGACTTTTGGGCCGCACTCAGCAACGGCGCGCCCCGCATGGAGAAGACGCGGTTCAGTGTCCTGGCACTGGGTGATTCATCCTACACAAAGTTCTGTGAATTCGGCCGGCAGCTCGATGCCCGATTTGCAGAACTCGGTGCTCAGCGCGTGGTTCCCCGCCGGGACTGCGATGTGGAATGGACGGAACACTTTGAGGACTGGATCGCCGAGGCATTCTCCGCACTGGGTACCGCCACCCCGGTGGCACCCGCCTCAGAGGAAGAGGAAGCCCCGGCGTTTGACCGGGACTCTCCCTGCCCGTCGCCTTTTACTGTGAACCGTCTGCTCAGTGGAGCTTCGTCCGCCAAGGATGTGCGGCACTTCGAGTTCTCCCTTGAGGGAACCGGTCTGACCTATGCCTGCGGTGATGCCCTCGGCGTTTGGCCCGAGAATGATCCGGCCATGGTGCAGGAAATTCTGGACCTCATCAAACTGGACGGTGCGACCCTGGTCACAGGACGCAAAAAACAGCAAGTTACGCTGCGGGAGGCGTTGCTGCGTCATTTCGAGATCACTCGCATTCCCCAGTCTTTGCTTCTGGAAGTCACGGCGGGACGAGCGGTCGAAACCATTTCCGCCTCCTGGTGCGAGGGACGCGACATCGTCGACCTGCTCCGCCTCGTGCCGGACTTGAAGTGGGAGGCTCCGGCTTTCACGGCGCTCCTGCGCAGTCTCAGTCCCCGGCTTTACTCCATCAGTTCCAGCCCGGCGGCTCATTCCGGCAGCGTCCATCTCACCGTCTCCGCCGTGCGGTATGAATCGCATGGCCGTCAGCGCCACGGGCTTTGCTCCACGTTCCTTGCCGACAGGCTTCCGGCCGGCGACCCCGCCCGCATCTTTGTCCATGAGAATAACAATTTCCGCCCCCCCGCGGGAGACGTGCCCCTCATCATGATCGGTCCCGGTACGGGGATCGCTCCGTTTCGCGGCTTTCTGCACGACCGCGCCGCCACCGGAGCGAAGGGCCGCAACTGGCTCTTCTTCGGCGATCAGCACGCCTCCTCGGACTATCTCTACCAGGAGGAAATCGAGGGCTTTCATGCGAGCGGACTGCTGACCCGTCTCGACCTCGCGTGGTCCCGTGACTCCAGCGAAAAGGTCTACGTCCAGCACCTCATGCTGGCGGCAGCCGATGAAATCTGGGCGTGGCTCAACGAGGGCGCCTGCATTTGCGTGTGCGGCGATGCCACGCGCATGGCCAGGGACGTCGATACCGCCCTGCACCGCATCATCGAAACCGCCGGCGGGAAAACCCCGGACGAAGCCGCCGCATGGGTCAAGCGCCTGCAATCTGAGAGGCGCTACCAGCGCGACGTGTATTGAGCTGGTGCTATTTCACTGGTTCGCCACGCTGAAGCAGCAGCGTCCAGTCGAACTTATCCGGCGCGTCGAAGGCTGTCTTTCCGCCGCCCTCCACCTTGAACGGCTTTCCGGGAGTTCCGTCCCGCGGATTGAACCAGGACGCGGTAAACGGGCCGGGAAACCCGGACAAATCCAACCCTGCAGAGCCGCCGTGCGGCAGATAGATGGTGTAGACGCGCCCGGGCTCCGCGAGGGCCACGGCGTCGCCCTGCACCGGGAGGGGTTGCATGGTCCACCATGGCAGCGCTGTGAAGGAAATCGTAGAGGGCGCGCAGTTGATTGGCCGCTCCTTCATCCTTGAGCGTGAAAGTGTAGTGGCTGGACGGATCGATACGGTTCCACGCATCGCTGTGCCCGATCGTTCCGTGAAAGCCGGCGGCAAAGAATCCCCCGGCACAGACGATGCGCCACGCGCTGTGACGAACCTTGTCAGTGTGATGCACCTGTTGCTTCGATGTCGAGTCGCCGCGCAGGTATTCATAACCGTTTTCTGAATTGAGGACCGGTTTCCGGTAACGCCGGTCCGCTGTCACACTGGCCGCCAGCGTCGTGCTGTCACCGGTCCAGCACTGGAGCTTCTCATCCCATGCGGTTCCGTCTCCCATGGAGCCCGTCTGCTGCGACTGCACATCCATTGCGTCATCCACTCCAAAGAACTCTCCGATGCGCCATGGCGGATCAAAAGGAGCCCGCGGGCTTTCACCCTGGCGGCTGGCCGAAATAACAGGATGGACCGTGACGGGATGATGGAAGGGATCGCAGGATTTGATGTAACGCGCGGTGTTTTTGGCCCACTCCACATCCGCAGGAAAGTCGAGCCGGTAAGCTCCGTCAGGGTGGGTTTCGTATTCGTTGGCAATGGTCCAGAGAAAGACATTTCCAAAGGCGGCATAACGCGAGAGGACATAGCGCAGCCACAGCCGCTCCCGCTCCGGCGTCCATACCTTCGTATTGGTAAACGGCTGCCGGTAGAAGTTCAGCAGGATCAGTTCGACGTTCATTCCGGCATCCCGCATTTGTTCCATGAGCGCATCAAAGTTCCGGAAAAACACCGGATTGAACCGGTCGAGATCGGGCTTTTGCGGCGTGCCTCCCCACGCCCAGCAGGCGGGATTCGCAGCCGCTTGTTTCTCGCTGTGCCCGATGGTCATGCGGACAAAGTTGAACCGCTGCGCCCGCCGGGTTTTCAGATACTCCGCGCGCAGCGCCGGGGTGATGGGGCTGTCGTCAAACAGTCCATAGCAGGTATCCCCCATGGGAAAGAACGGCGTACCGTTGTCCCAGGCAAAGGCATACGGATTGCGCGGATGAATGCGGATTATGCCGGCTCCGCGCGGACTGAGACATCTCAGAATTCCGGATCCGGAAATCGCCACCCTGTCGCCACGCAGCGTATAGCGCCATTCGCCCTCCTCATCCGGCGCGAACCGCAGACGCCATGTGTCCCCGCCGTCATAGAAGCCACCCGTGGTGATTTTCCTGCCGGAGGGAGAAATGAACGCGCCTGTCAAAGAAGCGTCACGAAAAGGGTTTTCAGGACCAGCCCCATGCAGCTCGAATTCATGCATTTCCCAGCGGGGAACTTCGACAGCCGCAGTCTTTGGCAGAGCGAAGTGTTTGTCTGCAAAATCAAGAAACGCCTTCCAGTCCTCCGGCTTCAGTGAGTGGGCGCCCGGGCGCACAAAGAAACCCAGCGTGCCGTCGATCAGGGTGCCGTCGGGCGGCATTTGGCTGGCAGTAAAATCGCCCGCACCGAGAAGCCGGTAAACAGGAGCCGCAGCGCGCAGAACATCGAACTGACCCTGTGGATTGATCCAGGTATCCGCGCGGCCATTGGAAAACAGAACGGGCCGTGGCGCACAGAGAGCCACCAGACAGTGCTGATCGAACGGCAGCCGGTCAGGCTGGTCGTTAAACTCTTTGAACCGCGCATTGAACCAGTGCGGGAATTTGTCGTTGATCTGGGCCACCGTTTCCGGCGGCTTTCCGGCCGGTGGCCCGACGGTCTTTACCGGACGGCTCGGCGCAGATCCGCCGCATCCCGCCTGATGTGGAATCGCTATCGCAATGCGCTCATCAAACGCCGCCGCGACCAGCGCCGCCTTCCCCAGCCGCGAATGCCCGGTGACGACGATCCGGTTCCGGTCCACATCCGGGTCCGTCACAAGGTAGTCTACCGCGCGCTGCAATCCCCATCCCCATGCGGCGACGGTGCCACAGTCGAAACGGGTATCCAACTTTTTGTAGTAGGTTTGGATGCCGCGTTCGTCCGGCCGGTCGGGATCGATATCCCCGTTGTAGAACGTGGCCAGCGCATAGCCGCGATCGATCAGATATTCGATGCGCCAGATCTCCGCCCAGGTGCCGCGGCTGGCCTCTGTCGACCGGTTGTTCACAACTCCCTCGCCGCGCTCAGGCATCCAGTTGTCCGGGAGACGCACCGCCGGATCGCGGACGAGTGTCTGATTGCCGAAATAGTTCATCCCCAGAACCACCGGCACCGCACCCTGACGCCGGTTCGGAATCACAAGCATCAGATGGATCGGTGCGACCTCCGGCGGGCCGAAAACGACGGTCACTTCCTTCAACGTGGCCTTCCCGCCAAACGCGTTGCGGTCTTCCCGCTCGATCTTTGCGACCGTTTTTTCCGGCTTTGGAGGCAGATAGCCGTACATGTAATGCTGAAACTGCTCCATGAATTCGGGACGGCGCGCCTTCACCCACTGCTCCCGTGTGGTGATCCGCGACCCGTCGGCCATTACCAGCGGGTCGGGAAATTCCGGATGCGAAGGAAGCGCTGATACCGGGGGCAGGGCTTCCGCGAGGACACCGGATGTGAGGCCGCATAGGCAAACACAAACCAGCAGGATGAGACTTCTGTGCATGCGGACAGAAGACAGAGCGCCTGAGGCTTTGGAAACCAAAAGGCCGGAATCTTCTGCGTAGGCTACGCTCCGCCCGTCAGGAGCGTTTGTGCGTGCGCCCGCGCGCTGGCGGCTTTTCCGCCCAGCATGCGGGTGATCTCGTCCACCCGGGCATCGCCCTCCACGCGGCGGAGGGCGCTGAAGGTGCGGTCGTGCTTTACCGTTTTGGAGACAACGTAGTGGCACGAAGCGAGGGCGGCCACCTGGGGCATGTGCGTGATGCTGATAATCTGATGCGTGCGGCCCAGCTCGGCCATTTTGCGGCCCACGGCGGCGGCGATTTCCCCGCCGACATTGGCATCGATTTCATCGAAGACGAGCAGGGGAATGTTATCCTCTTTGGCCAGGGCGCTCTTCACGGCAAGCATGACGCGGCTCATTTCACCGGATGAAGCGATCACGCGCAGCGGTTTGGCGGGCTCGCCGGGATTCGGGGCGAACATAA
>DATAIE010000163.1:0-2389 GCA_036262875.1 Verrucomicrobiales bacterium | reverse complement strand
GGCCATCATCATCACGGGTATGAGCCGGTGAAGCCTCCGGTGGGAGCCAAATACTTTTGCCCGATGTGCCCCGGCGTGGAGTCGGAGAAACCGGGCGAGTGTCCCAAGTGCGGGATGGCGCTGGAGCGGAATCCCGCATGGAAACCGGCAGCCAGGACGATCTACACCTGTCCGATGCATCCGGAGGTGGAGCAGGATCATCCGGGCGAGTGCCCGAAGTGCGGCATGGCACTGGAGCCCAAAACCGTGCAGCCGCAGGAGGAGGCAGAGGAGAATCATGAACTGGTCTCGATGCAGCGCAGGCTGTGGGTGAGTGCGCTGCTGGCGCTGCCGGTCTTTGTGCTTGCGATGGGTGATATGATTCCCGCCGTCCGCTCCTGGCTGCCTGAGAAGGCAAGCGCATGGGTGCAGTTCGTGCTTTCCGGCATCGTGGTCTTTGGAGCGGGAGGATTCATTTTCGGAAGGGCCTGGCGTTCGCTCCGGCACCGCAGCCTGAATATGTTCACGCTCATTGCCCTCGGCGTGGGTGCGGCGTGGCTGTTCAGTATGGCGGCGCTGTTGTTGCCGCATCTGTTTCCGCACTCGCTGCGTCATGGCGGGCGGGTGGCGCTCTACTTTGAAGCGGCGGCAGTCATCACGACGCTGGTGATTTTTGGCCAATGGCTGGAGGCACGGGCGCGAAGCCGGACCGGTCTGGCGGTGCAGGCTCTGCTGGGCCTGGCGGCGAAGACGGCGCGTCGCGTCGTGGAAGGGCGCGAGGAGGACATTCCGCTCGACGACGTGAGGCCGGGAGATGTGCTGCGCGTGCGCCCGGGGGAAAAGATTCCTGTGGATGGGGTGCTCCTCGAAGGCGGCAGCACGGTGGATGAGTCCATGATCACTGGCGAGCCGCTGCCGGCCGGGAAAAAAGCCGGAGACCGGGTGGTGGGAGCCACGATCAATCAAACGGGAGCCTTCCTGATGAAGGCGGAAAAGACAGGCCCGGAGACGCTGCTTTCGCAAATCGTGCAGATGGTTGCGGAGGCGCAACGCAGCCGTGCGCCGATTCAGCGCATGGCGGATCAGGTGTCCGGCTGGTTTGTGCCCGTGGTCGTGCTGGCGGCGGTGCTCACTTTCGCCGGCTGGATGCTGTGGGGGCCGGAGCCGCGTTTGGCCTATGCCGTCGCGTGCAGTGTGGCGGTGCTCATCATTGCCTGTCCCTGTGCGCTGGGATTGGCCACGCCCATGTCCATCATGGTCGGTGTGGGGCGGGGAGCGCAAATGGGTGTTCTTGTGCGCGATGCGGCCGCATTGGAACGCGCGGAGAAAATCACGCACCTCATCACGGACAAGACCGGGACGCTGACGGAAGGCCGTCCCGTCGTAAAACGCGTGGTGTCCGCCGCTTCCGGTGGGGAAAACGGGCTGCTGGCCAAAGCGGCTGCTCTGGAGCAGTTGAGCGAACATCCGCTGGCTCACGCGATCGTGAGCGGCGCCAGAGAGCGGGGGCTGGAACTGCCGCCGGTAACGGACTTTCAATCCGTGACGGGGGCCGGGGTGCAGGGAAGTATCGGCGGTGTGCCCGTGCGCGCGGGCAAACGCGCCTGGCTGGAAGGACTGGGAATTTCCTTGCCGGAGTCGCTTTTGCAGGAAGCTGTGTCGTTGCAGGAGAAAGCACACACCGTTATCTGGACGGCGGAGGATGCCGCTGTCAGCGGTTTTGTAGCCGTTGCCGATCCGATCAAAGCCTCTGCGCCGGAGGCAGTGAAGAAACTGCATGAAATGGGGCTTCGTATCGTCATGCTTACTGGCGACAATCAACAGACGGCGCAGGCGGTCGGCAAAGAGCTGGGGATCGACGATGTGCGCGCGGAACTCACCCCGGCGGACAAACGGGAAATCGCCCGCGCCCTGCGCACACAGGGTGCGGTGGTCGGCATGGCGGGTGACGGCATCAACGATGCACCGGCACTGGCTGAAGCCGATGTGGGCATTGCGATGGGCACCGGAACCGATGTAGCCATTCAAAGCGCAGGCCTGACGCTGGTGAAGGGCGAACTGGGCGGCATCGTCCGCGCCCTGGGCTTGAGCCGCGACGTGATGAAGAACATCCGGCAGAATCTTTTCTTCGCCTTCATCTACAACGCCGTGGGCGTGCCTGTGGCCGCCGGGCTGCTGTATCCGTTCACCGGCTGGCTGCTCAATCCAATGATCGCCGGGGCCGCGATGGCTCTGAGCAGTGTTTCCGTCATCGGCAATGCCCTGCGCCTGCGCCATCAAAAGTGACCGGAAAAAGAGATTGGACACTGCGTGGGTTTCTACCGGCATGATGAAAACGCGTGCTAAGCTATTTGGAGGTGGAGTCACGCGGGGTGCTCCTCTGGACCGTCTTCTGGTTGCATTGGTCGAG
>DATAIE010000162.1:0-4984 GCA_036262875.1 Verrucomicrobiales bacterium | reverse complement strand
GACGCTTCATCCCTCCTTTAATGCTCCCGCGGGAGCCGGGCGGCTGTTCGTGAGGGTTCTTTCCCCGTAGCATCCGCGTCACCCTGGTGAAAAGTTTACCCCGCAGGATGATTAAATTCCACGTAGAAACAGGCTTCGGTGCAGGTGAGAATTCACTTGCGTTCCCCCTCCCAGGGTATTACAGCCGCCCTCCCGCGCCGGACAGTGATCATTGGACGGCGCTTCTTCTATTTTCCAACCCTCAAGAACCGTAAGTTAGTATGGCAGTTGCAATCAGGCTGAGACGCGAAGGCTCCAAAGACCGCCCGTTTTACCGTATCGTCGTGGCGGATTCCCGCAACCGCCGGGACGGACGTTTCATCGAAATGATCGGGACCTACGACCCTATGAAGAAGGGCGAAGACAATTCCGTGGTGGATCTTTCGAAGGTCGACTCGTGGATTGGCAAGGGAGCGAAAGCGAGCGAAACCGTCGCCAGCATCATTCGCAAAGCCCGCAAAGCTCAGCCGAAAGCCTGAACGGATTCGGTCTGCCTGGTTCCGGTGGCTTTCCATACCGGACGTTCCCCTCTGTCCTTATGAAAGCAGTTACCGGCATTCAGGAGTTTGTGAGTTACGTGGTCAATTCGCTGGCGGACCGCCCGGAGAAGGCCAACGTCAGCCGCCGTGAAGAGGGTGGACGCCATATCTTTGATGTGCGCGTGGACGAAGAGGATATCGCACGACTGCTGGGCCGCAGCGGCAACACGGTGATGGCCGTGCGCAATCTGGCCACCGCCGCCGCTGCTCATCAGGGCGTGGATGTGGGTGTGGAAGTCCTGGAGTAAACGGGGCCTGCACTGCCAGGCACGGAGGCTTTGGAGTACGGCGGGAAGCGTCAGCGCCACGCCGCTTTCGGTAGCACACGACGCTTTCGGTTGTTTCAGGATTCCCGCCGGATTCCCCACGTGAAATGCACGCCAGTGTCCGCAATGAAAACCGTCTCCCAAAGCGGTGTCGCGCTAATGCTTGCCACCGCAGTCCAAATGCCTCCGGCATTCCTTGCGGGATTCTGTTTCTGATCCATAGCAGAAGATATGACCGGTGACTACGCGCAGCGCTTTGGCGGCATGGGCCGTCTGTATGGCCATCGCGGAATGGAGCGTCTGGCGGCGGCGAGGGTATGTGTTATTGGAGTGGGTGGCGTGGGTTCGTGGTCCGTCGAGGCTCTCGTGCGCTCCGGCGTCGGCAGTCTCACCATGATCGACATGGATGATGTCTGCGTCACGAATACCAATCGCCAGCTTCCCGCGCTGGCGGATACCACCGGGCGTCCGAAAGTGACAGTGCTCGAAGAGCGCATGAAGCTCATCAATCCGGCGTGTCTCGTGCAATCCGTTCCGGAATTCCTAACGCCTTCCAATGCGGAGCGTCTCCTCGCCGGAGGTTATGATTTTGTCATCGACGCTGTGGACCGTGCGGCCATCAAAGCGCTCATCATTGCCCGCTGCCGCGACACCGGCATGCCGGTGCTGACGGTGGGGGGGGCAGGGGGGCGGCGCGATGGCACAGCCGTGAGGTGCAATGATCTGGCAAAGTCCGGTGGCGATGATCTGCTGCGGCTCGTGCGGCGACAGTTGCGTCGGGAGTATGGCTTCCCTGCGGCGGACGGAGAGGCGTTTGGCGTGTCGTGTGTGTATTCCGCGGAGCCGCAGATTTTCCCCTGGGCTGACGGAACCTGCCGTGCGGAGCCGGAGGCTGGCGAAAGTCTCAAGATGGACTGCGCATCCGGATTCGGAGCCGCCACTTTCGTGACCGGCGCTTTCGGATTCGCCGCCGCTGGAGAGGTCGTGAGGCGTCTGACATTGTAAACGTGTTGCATTGAGACCGGACGAAGCGGAATCGGCGCTGGCATATTTGGCGAAGACTGTATAGGAACAGTCATTCGCTCTGACATGTCCTGGCTTCCCGAACTGCAATCTCTTCTTTCCGACCGCGTTTCGGTCGCCCCTGCCGACCTCGAACGGTGTGCGGCGGACAAATGGTTCGCCAGCCGTCAGCCGGATGCGGTGGTCTATCCGCAAAATGCCGCGGAGGTGAGCGCGGTGATGAAGTTCTCCGGCGCTAACAAGGTGCCCGTCACGGTGCGGGGAGGCGGCGTGGGTTATGTGGGCGGCTGTGTGCCGGTGCAGCAGGGCATCGTGATTTCCCTGGAGAAACTCAATTCGATCATCGAAATCAATCCCGCGGATGGCGTGGCGGTGGTGCAGCCTGGTGTCATCACCGGCGATCTTCAGGACGCAGTGAAGAAGCTGGGCTGGTATTACCCGCCGGACCCCGCGAGCCTGCGGGAGTGCACGCTCGGCGGCAATGTGGCCACCAACGCGGGCGGACCCCGCTGTCTCAAGTACGGCGTCACGAAGCAGTACGTGCTGGGACTGGAAGTAGTGCTGCCGAACGGTGACATCATTCATGCCGGGGGACGCTGTCACAAGAACCGTCAGGGATTCGATCTCACCAGCCTGTTCGTCGGAAGCGAAGGCATGCTCGGCGTGGTCACGGAAATGATTCTCCGTATCATCCCGCATCCGCCGGCCCGCGCACTTCTCGGAGTGACCTTTCGGACCTTTGCGGAGGCCGCTGCAGCGGTGCAGAAAATCCTGGGCACCGGGCATCTGCCCTCCGCTTTGGAGATCACGGACAGCTTCACACTCCAGGCCGCGCGTGATTACCTCGGCCAGGACAAACTGCCTCCCGGGGAGGCCCACCTGCTCGCGGAGATCGATGGGCCCGCCGCAGCGGTGGGGGTGGAACTGCGTGAGCTGACGACGCTCCTGCGCAGCAATGGCGCCATCAGCATCAAGCCGGCCACCACCGAGCAGGAGATCGAGAGCTTCTGGCAACTGCGCCGGGAATTTTCCTACAGCCTGCGCTCCACGGGCCTGACAAAACTCAACGAGGATGTGGTGGTGCCCCGGAGCAAACTGGTGGACCTCGTGGCCTTCGCGGCCACGCTTCAGGAAAAGAGCGGTTTTCCCATCGCCTGTTTCGGCCACGCCGGGGACGGCAACATCCACGTCAACATCATGGTGCCGGACATGAACGATGCCGACCAGCGTGAGCGCGCCGATGCCGCCCTGGATGAACTTTTCCGCCACGTCCTCAGTCTGGGGGGCGTCATCAGCGGCGAGCACGGGATCGGTCTCGCCAAGAAACGCTGGTTCCCGGCGGCGGTGGACGAGGCCGGCCGCGCCCTGCACATGACGCTGAAGAGGGCACTCGATCCCCATGGACTGTTGAATCCCGGGAAGTTTCTGGATTGACTCTGGCGGAAGAAATCCGTCAGGAGGCCCTGTTCCTGCATAGCGAATGTCCCGCTTGTCCCCGCGGACCAATTCCTTCTCTTTAAATACATGCGAAAACTGGCATATGTCATTTTGGCTTGCCTCATGGCCTCTTCCACAAAGGCGGAACCCGGCTACTCGCTGGATCACGCGTTCGGTCCCCTGAAGTTTGATCAGCCGCTGGGCATCGTGTCGGTGCCTGGTGATACAGCCCGCCTGTTCGTTTTGGAAAAAACCGGACGCGTGCAACTGCTGACCAAACTGGACGCGCCGCGGGCAGAGAAGCAGGTGTTTCTCGATGTAAGAACGCGGCCCGACGGAAGGCTGGAAACCGAGGGGGAATGCGGTCTCCTGGGACTCGCGTTCCCTCCGGACTTTACGGCGGGCGGGGCGTTTTACGTGTACTACAGTGTCAAGATCGGGGGCAAACTGCATCAAAGGCTGTCCCGCTTTCGAATCAAAACAGGTAGTCCTAACACGGGAGATCCCGCGAGTGAACAGCCGCTCTGGACGCAGGCGGATCCCGCCAGCAATCACAATGGCGGTGATCTGCAATTCGGACCGGACGGATACCTCTACGTCAGCGTTGGTGACGGCGGAGCGGGGGACGATCAGTTCAACAACGCCCGCTTCATCAACAAAGGGTTCTTCGCCGCGATCCTGCGCATGGATGTAAACCGGAAAGCCGGGAATCTGGAACCTAACGCGCATCCCGGGGTGGCGCGAAATCCCAAAGGGGAGGCCTTTTATTCCGTGCCGGCGGACAATCCTTTTATCGGAACATCGACCCATCACGGAGAGAAGATCGACCCGAAGACGGTGCGCACGGAAATCTGGGCGACGGGCCTGCGCAATCCGTGGCGCATTTCCTTCGATGAACCGACCGGGCGGCTCTTCGCGGGAGACATCGGGCAGAATCTCTTCGAGGAACTGGACATCATCGTGCGCGGCGGCGACTATGGCTGGAGTTACCGCGAGGCGCTGCATCCCTTCACGAACGGGCCGGGACGCGACAAATTGCCGGCGGAGTTTAAGCCGGTCGACCCGATCCTCGAATGGCCGCGCACCGTGGGCATTTCGATCACGGGAGGTTTCGTATACAGAGGCGAACGATTGCCGGAGTTGAAGGGTTCGTACGTTTGCGCCGACTATGGCACGGGAATCGTTCAGGCTCTCAGTGAAAGGCAGGGCAGGTGGGAGCCCAAAACCCTGAGCCTGCCGCGCGCCCCGGGCATTGCCGGCATCGGAAAGGACCCGCGGAATGGAGACGTGCTGATGGCCAATCTGGCTGAAGGCAGTGTCAAACGGCTGAGCGCTGCGAAATAGGCGGGCGTCCCGGAGGAGGCTGGCTGCCGGCCGGCACAATCGACGCTGGCGTATGCGGGCGCGGCTGTTAAAACACAGTCATCACTATGAGTAACTCTCCTGCCCGCAAGACTCCGGAACAACTCCGCTCCCACCGCTGGTTCGGCCCGGATGATTTGCGGTCCTTCGGTCACCGTTCGCGCCTGAAGCAACTGGGGCTGGGCGCAGAGGAATTTACGGGGAAGCCGGTGATCGGCATTCTTAATACATGGAATGACCTCAATACCTGTCATGCCCATTTCAAACAACGGGCGGAAGAGGTGAAGCGTGGCGTTTGGCAGGCGGGAGGCGTGCCGG
>DATAIE010000161.1:0-2496 GCA_036262875.1 Verrucomicrobiales bacterium | reverse complement strand
ATCTACGGCACGGAAGGCAGCGTTCGCTGGGATCTTCAGCAGCCTAACGAAATCCTCACCGGCAGCCGCGACAAACCGAACGGGATCCTCCAGCGCGGGACTCCCGGCTTCATGGAGGACGTGGCCGGATTCACCGACTATCCCGGCGGCCATCCGGAAGGCTTCTCCGACAGTCACAAGATGCACTACCGCGCCGTCTACGAGCACATCGCGAGCGGCAAAAAGACCCCGTTGCTCTTCGCAACGGCCGAAGACGGACACGATGAAATCAAATTCTGCGAAGCGGTTCTCAAAAGCCACGCGCAACGGAAATGGGTGGCGGTGTAGGAGCCTCTCAGTCAGTGCTTTTCTATTCAGCATTCCAGGCTAAGTGCCTTTCGACATGATACCGGATGAAGTGAAACAATTGATCAGGATGGCGCTCGCCGAGGATATCGGAGCGGGCGACATTACCGCTTCGAGTTTTGTGCCGGAGGGCAAGCAGGCCCGCGGAACCATTCTCGCCAAGGAGACGGGCATCGTCGCGGGTATCGAAGTGGCACGGGAAGTCTTCCGGACGCTTGATCCGGCAATAAAAACCGCGGCCCTCAGAAGCGATGGTGATGCCGTGCACCGCACGGACGCCGTCATTACCCTGGAGGGTCCGGCCCGCAGCATCCTGACAGGAGAGCGCACGGCTCTGAACTTTCTCCAGCGGCTGAGTGGCATCGCGACTCAGACAAGACGTTATGTCGATGTGGTGGCCGGCACCTCCACGAAAATCCTCGATACCCGCAAGACCATCCCCGGATGGCGATGGCTGGAAAAGAACGCAGTAAGCGCGGGCGGAGGGACCAATCACCGGGCAGGCCTCTACGACATGGTCATGGTGAAGGACAATCACCTCCAGGCCGCCGGAGACCTCGCGGAATTGCAGGCCGGCATTGACCGGGCTCATGCGGCGCGGCCAGGCGTCAAAATCGAAATCGAAGCAGACTCCACAGATCAGGTGCGCCAGTTTCTCATGCTTCGCGGAGTGGACGTCATCTTGCTCGACAATATGTCGCTGGAGGCGATGCGCGAAAGTGTGTCCCTCGTCCACGGCACAGGAATCAAGCTGGAGGCCAGCGGCAATGTCACTCTGGAGCGCCTTCCGGAGATCGCCGCCACGGGCGTGGATTTTATCAGCAGTGGAGCCCTGACCCATTCCGTAAAAGCGCTGGACCTGTCGCTCGACTTCGAGGGCACCGCGCTGTGAGAGCGGAGCCTCTCGACTGGCGGCGCATCGCCGCAGAAGCCGGAGCGGACGTCGTGTGGCACGAAGAAACCGGCTCAACCAATGACGATGCGCGACAACTCGCGTTGAGCGGGGCCGGACACGGAACGGCTGTATTCGCCGATGCTCAACGCGAGGGACGCGGCCGGAGGGGCGCTGTGTGGGAGTCGCCGCCAATGCGAAATTTGCTGTGCTCAGTGGTGCTTCGACCTTCCCTTCCCGTGGAAAAATGGGCGCGTCTCACGCACGCCTGCGCTCTGGCCATCTGTGAAGTGCTCGAATCGATCCCCGACCTGCCCGCTCCGCAGATCAAATGGCCTAACGATATTTACCTCAGTGAACGGAAAGTCTGCGGGATTCTGGTGGAAAGCACCCTCAATGCCCAGGATGGCTTTGCCGTGGCCGGAGCCGGTGTGAATTTAAATCTCACGGCGAGCGATTTTCCCGGCACCCTGCGCGACACGGCCACCTCCGTATGGCTGGAGCGGGGCGGCCAGCCGGTCTCCCGTGAGGATTTTGCCGTGCACTTTCTCCGGCGTCTGCGCGCTCAGTGCATCCGCGCGGATACCGACTTCTCAGGGATTCTCATGGAATGCGATTCCCGCAGCTTTCTCAACGGAAAGCGGATCAGCCTGATCTCCGCCGGCCTGGTCAGAGAGGGCACCGCTGACGGCATGGGACCGGAAGGAGAATTGCGAATGGTCACGGATGACGGTCACGCGGAACTCGTGACCAGCGCGGATTTTGTCCGCCCTACAGCCCAACGGGATGCCGCATCTTGAAACCAGCAATATTGCGGGGCTTTGTCATCCAGCGCGGGCCGACGTGTCCGCTCCCGCCGCTCGTGGTATCGAGCCGGAGACCGCAGATGGTCATGAACACATGTCCGTCCCGGGCGTAAATGGTGATATATTTCCCCGGCCCGGATTTGCCGTAGTCCCGAAAGGCCTTGCTTGTGGTGGACCCATCGAGCAGGCCGGAGTTGCGCAACACGTGCGACACGGTACCGGAACAATCCAAACCATAGCACTCGCGTCCGTGACCGCCCCCAAACTGGTAGGGCAGATGGTTGATGGCATTCGCAGCGGCGATCGCGTTTTTGACGGAGGAGGGCACAGAACTGGGGGCGCAGGCCTCTCCATTGATGATCACGGCCCGGGGACCGTGATAGGTACTCTCACTGTTTCGCGGAGTGGAGGAACAGCTGGCCAGCAGGCAAAAGGCCGCGGCAGCGATGGGTC
>DATAIE010000160.1:0-17609 GCA_036262875.1 Verrucomicrobiales bacterium | reverse complement strand
CGGGGCTCCGCTTTACTGGCCCGCCAGTAGAGACGGTCCCATGGGTTCTTTGATTTCAACTCATGGATCATCTCCGGTTGGCCGGTTGTGGACCCAAGGTGGTAAACGTTTCCATCCCCGGCTCCGATGTAATAGAACTCGACCGATTCAGGCAGGGGTATTTCCCTGGCGGGAACAATCTCGACTTCACGGAAAAGAGAGGTGGTGCTCAGCATCCAGTAGAACCCGAAAAGCAGCGTGTAGGAGATCGCCTGCACGGTGAAGGACGCCAAAACGCTGCGCCGGAACGT
Source organism: Verrucomicrobiales bacterium (assembly GCA_036262875.1). Taxonomy (GTDB): domain Bacteria; phylum Verrucomicrobiota; class Verrucomicrobiia; order Verrucomicrobiales; family V1-33; genus V1-33. The sequence continues at coordinate 17,319 of DATAIE010000160.1, read as the reverse complement.
CCCCACGCACGCGATCACAAAAGGCCACTCAATGAGCACGGTGGCCCCGTAGGTTACTCCGGTCATGATCCAGAACCAGGGGCGGATGGTGTTGATGTCCATGTCTGCGAAATTGGCCACCGCAGGTATCAACAACAGTCCAAGCCACGCGGAAAGGTAGTTCGCGGCAATCATGACAAGAAGTGTCGTTTTCGTCCGGGCCTTGAACAGAGTAATCAGCAAGAGCCCCTCAAACGTTCCGATGATCGCATTGCCGGCCAATAAGTGCAGGGCGGCGCCCCACATGAGAGGGGTCCCGGCATTTGCGAACACTGCCTGAATCAACGCGAACAGCATAGGAAGGTGGAGAGCATCGAGGGAGTATCGATGTCGTGGTACCCGGCGAACGGCCCCGCGTCCATTCCAAAAGCCCGGGACGGGCAGCGGGCTCTTCAGGCCCCGTCTTCGCCATACCGGGTGAAAGCATGCCGCTCACAGTTTGTGGCACAGATGATCCGAATGGCTAACACATGCAGCGCCACCGCCAGCAGCACGAAGAATCCCGGAATGAACATGTAGGGAAACGTGCCGATCATCAGGTTGGGAACTTCTGCGTGAATCAGATTGAGAGGACCGGGAGCCGTCAGCAGGGCGCGAATCACCACGTTCGCCAGCGCCAGCAATCCCAGGACATTCCAGATGAGCGCCACCTGGATTCCGGAGCGCCCGCGGGTGGAAATCCACGCGACGAGAGGCGCGGATGCTCCGATGTAGAGGTCCACGTTCGCGCCGGAATAAGTGAGCATCCGGGGAATGAGGCCCTCGATCCAAAGCCGGTGCAGAAACAGCTCGACGATAACGCGAAAACTTTGTGTGAGCAGCACAGCCCAGAGTGGAAAAAGCAAGGCGCAGCGTGTCCCTGCCACTGATCGTATGCGCACCGCAAAAAGAACCAGAAGGGCCACGAGGGGGGCGAAAAGAAAGATGAATCCCGGCGGGCGCAATGACACATTCCGGATCAATCCAAAATAGCCAATGAGGCCGACATAGATCAGCCACACGATCAGTCCTGCTGTGGCGATCAGGGCGTGGCGGCCTCTCAGACAGCGGGCGAACAGTGCGACGACGATCGCCAGCATCACGGCTATGAATGCGAAAAAGAGCGTGGTGGTCATGCGATCAGTTCGTGAACAGCGGAATCCGGAAAGGCCTCACTGAATATTACTTACGGTGAACAAAACCAAAGGTAACGAACTGACCTCCACACGGAGCGGAAACAGACAGAAAAAGGGACGGTCGTGAGACCGTCCCTCTTCTTTGGGCTGGGCATTATCTGCCCGGGGATTTGTCAGAAAGCGGAAATTACTCCTCTGTTTTCTCTTCCGTCTTCTTAGCGCGTTTGGCTTTCGGCTTGGCTTCCGCTTCATCGGAGGCGGCAGGGGCGGCAGCCTTCTTCTTCGGAGCAGCAGCCGCTTTTTTGGCCGGCTTTTTCTCTTCGGCAGCGGGAGCTTCGGCGGCGGGAGCGGTTTCACCGGTGGCTACGCGGTCCACCCACTCGATGAAGGCCATTTCGGCGGAGTCGGTGTGGCGCTGGCCGAGCTTGGTGATGCGGGTGTAGCCGCCCTTGCGTCCGGCCGCTGCGGGAGCGATCTGACCAAAGAGCTTGGAAACCGCGTCCTTCTTGTGGAGGTAACCGAGGGCGAGACGGCGGGCATGAAGATCACCGCGTTTGCCGAGGGTCACCATCTTCTCAGCGAAGGGGCGCACGGCTTTGGCCTTGGCCAGCGTGGTCTTGATTTGCTCGTGCTCGACAAGGCTGACGACGAGGTTGGAGAGAAGGGCGTCGCGGTGGTCCTGGCGGCGCTGAAGTTTGATGGTTTTACGACCGTGTCTCATGGATCAAAGGGAGCGTGTGATGATAGGATGGTGGGGGGAGGGCACGCTTAGTCGTCGTCGCCGTCCTCGTCGATGTTCTGAGTGATGAGGTCGCTGAGTCCGCCTCCAGGGGCTTCGTCGTCCTTGTAGTAGCTGAAGGCGCTGCCGCCGCGACCGGAGGCCTCCATCAGATTGGAGTCGAACTTCATGCCAAGGCCAAGGCCGAGTTCGGACAGCTTGTCCTTGATCTCGTTGAGCGACTTCTTGCCGAAGTTGCGGTACTTGAGCATCTCGGCTTCGCTCTTCATGGCGAGTTGACCCACGGACGTGATGTTCGCGTTGTTGAGGCAGTTGGCCGCGCGGACGCTGAGTTCGATCTCGTTGACCGACATGTTCAGCAGCTTGCGCAGTTCGCTGTTCTCTTCGCTTTGCGCTTCCGGAGCGGCTTCGAATTCGATCTGGCTGTCGTCATAGTTGACGAAGACGTCCAGGTGGCGGCGCATGATGGCGCTGGCCTGGGTCAGGGCATCGTGGGGAGTGATGCGTCCGTCCGTCCAGATTTCGACGTCCAGCTTGTCATAGTCCGTCTTCTGGCCCACGCGGGTGTTGCTGACGCCGTATTTGACGCGCGTGACGGGGGAAAAGATGCTGTCGATGGGGATCACGCCGATCGGCATGTCCGGACGCTTGTTTTCGTCGCCGCTGGAGAAACCGCGGCCCACGCGGACTTCCATTTCGACTTCGAACTTCACCTTGCGGTCGAGCGTGCAGATGACGAGGTCCTTGTTGAGGACGCTGTACTGCTGGTCTTCGCGGATGTCACCGGCGGTGACGACGCCATCGCGGTCCACGCTGATGTTGAGGAGGCGGGAGTCCTTGGACTCACCGTGGGAAAAACGGACCTTTTTCAGGTTCAGAACGATGTCCGTGACATCCTCCACCACTCCGGGAAGGCTGCAAAATTCATGCTGGGCGCCTTTGATCTTGACGCTGGTGATGGCGGCACCTTCAAGGCTGCTGAGGAGCACGCGGCGCAGGCTGTTGCCTACGGTGTAGCCGTAGCCGCCTTCGAAAGGCTCGGCGGAGAACTTGGCGTAAGTGTCAGTGGCGGTCGAATCGTCTTTAGCGAGGCGATTCGGCATTTCAAACCGGGCTAGTCTAACGGGCATGTGTAATATAGGATGTACCGGGTTACCTCTGGCGAGCGGCGGTGCGCCGGAGCGCTCCGCCATCAGAGACCGACGGCAGTTTGGAGGTGCTCGCGGAAGGGCGGCGAACTTGGGGGCTCCTCTTTTCTTTGCAAGTGACTTTTTTAAGCGCGGAAACCGAATTTCCCCGGGAGAGGGGAGGCGGATTGGACCGGCAAGCGTTTGATTTGTCCGGGAGCAGTGGAATTCTCGGTCCTGTTCTTATCCCCCATGCGCCTCGAACTCATCAATACCGGCACCGAACTGCTGCTGGGCAGCACCGTCAATACCCATCTCTCATGGCTGGGGGAAAATCTGTTTCCCCTCGGCCTCCGCATCGAGCGGCAACTGGCCATCCCGGACGGGGACATCATCCGCCAGGCGCTGCTGGAGACGGTGGGCAGGGCGGACATCGTCATCGTTACCGGCGGACTGGGGCCCACGAGCGACGATATTACCCGGGAAATCACCGCCGCCCTGCTGGGCCTGCCTTTGGAGGAAAACGGGGAGGTTTACGAACACATCCGGGCTTATCTGGCCACCCGGAAGCGGGAGATGAACCCCCACACCCGCCGTCAGGTGATGGTTCCCGCCGGATCCACCGTCCTGCACAATGGCCATGGCACGGCTCCCGGGCTGTATTTTCTTCCGCTCCCGGTGGCGGAGGCCGGCGGGCAGCTTTCGCCGCACATAATCCTGCTGCCCGGACCCCCGCGGGAACTGCACCCCATGTTTACGGATCAGGTGGCTCCCATCCTCCGGGAGATTACCGGTCGCGCGGGCGGAGCCGGGATGAAATCCTTCAAAATCAGCGGGCTCGGGGAAACGCAGGTCTCCACGACCGTGGAGGAGACCATCCTTTCGCTGGGAAATGTGGAACTCGGCTACTGTGCCCGCCTGGGGGAGGTCATTGTGCGGGTTATCGGCACCCCGGAGCAACTGGCGCAGTCGGAGGCCATCATTGCCGCGGCTTTTCCAGAGCAGTATTTCACCGCGGAGGACGTCCCGCTGGAGCAGGTGGTGGTGGATCTGCTGACGAGAATGGGCCAGTGGGTTTCCGTGGCAGAGTCCTGCACCGGCGGCTGTGTTGCCAATCGGATTACCAATGTGCCGGGGGCCTCGAGTGTGCTGAACCGTTCCTTTGTGACCTACGCCAATGACGCCAAAACCGACCTCCTCGGCGTGCCGGAGTCGCTCCTTGCCTCCCACGGTGCCGTCAGCCGTGAAGTTGCCGCGGCCATGGCCACCGGTTGCCTTGCCGCCGGGAAATCAGACCATGCACTCGCGCTGACAGGCATCGCCGGACCCGGAGGCGGCAGCGAATCCAAGCCCGTCGGCACCGTCTATATCGCCCTCGCTTCGAAGTCGAATCCGGAGCCCGTCGTAGAACACTATCTTTTCCGTATGGAACGGGAGGGTTTCAAAAACATGGCGGCCCAAATGGCCCTGGACCTCCTTCGCCGGCGGCTTAGCCGCATGGTATAGGTAAAGAGTCTACCACTTCATCGCGGCGATTCTCTTCGCCACTTCCTCGACATTCGCCCGGCTGTTGAAGGCACTGATGCGGAAAAATCCTTCCCCCGCCGCTCCGAATCCGGCTCCTGGGGTGATGACCACATTGGACTCGTTCAGCATGCGGTCGAACAAATCCCAGCTCTTCACGCCTTCAGGGCAGCCCACCCAGATGTAGGGCGCATTCACTCCGCCGAACACTTGAAGGCCAGCTGCTGTGCAGGCTTCACGGAGAATCTTCGCGTTCCCGAGATAATGCGTGATGAGTTCGTTCACCTGTGCCTTGCCCTCTTCGCTGAACAACGCCTCCGCGCCGCGCTGCACGGGATAGGAGACGCCGTTGAACTTGGTCGTGTGCCGGCGGTTCCACAGAGGATGCAGCGGATGGCGTTTCCCGTCTTCTGTGGATGCCATCAGTGATTTCGGCACCACGGTATAGGCACAGCGCACGCCGGTGAAACCTCCGTGCTTGGAGAAACTCCGGAATTCGATCGCGCAATCGCGTGCGCCTTCGATTTCGTAGATGGAATGGGGCACTCCCGGCTCAGTAATGTAGGCCTCGTAGGCGGCATCGTAGAGAATGATGGCTTCATTCGCGCGCGCATAAGCGACCCACGCCTCCAACTGTTCGAAGGTAGCCGTCGCGCCGGTCGGGTTGTTGGGATAACACAGATAAACGATGTCCACCTTCTGATAGGGGATACCGGCCACGAAATTGTTATCCGGAGTGCAGGGCAGGTAGACGAGCTTGCCGTAGCGCCCGTTGGGCATCGCCGGGCCCGTGTTTCCGATCATCACATTCGTGTCCACATACACGGGATACACCGGATCGGTGATGGCGATCGTGTTGCCCTCTCCGAAGATTTCGAGAATGTTCCCCGTGTCGCACTTGGACCCGTCCGAAATGAAAATTTCATCCGCCGCGATGTCACATCCCAGCGGTTGATAGGCGTTGGCGACGATCGCCTCGCGCAGAAACGCATAACCCTGCTCCGGGCCGTAGCCGCGGAAAGTGGTGCGGTCCCCGAGTTCATCCACGGCCTTCTTCATCGCCTCCCGCGCGGCGGCGGGCAGCGGCTCCGTCACGTCGCCGATACCGCACCGGATAAGACGTTTCGCGGCCTCCGGATTGTCGGAGGTGAATGCGGAAACCCGCCGGGCGATTTCAGGAAAGAGATAACCGGCGGCGAGCTTGAGATAATTTGCATTGAGGAAAGCCATGCGCGCGCTGTAGCAGGACGGCCCGCCCGTGCAAGGGAAGTATTCCGTTAAGCGTTATTGTGATCAGGGCGTCAGCCTACCGCTGATACCGGAATGTTGGCCGGCCCATCCAGGAGGCGTAGAAAACGTTGTGCACCGGATCGAAGGCGAAGTTCAAATACCAGCCGGGGCCTGGCGGGTTCTTAAAGGGTTCCGGCAGCGGGGCCACCACGGTCCAATGCTCTCCGCCATCCGTGGTTTCCTTCACGCCCTCCTTTCCGGCCACCACGATGTGTTTCTCGTCCTTTCCGAAGTAAGGTCCCCACGCCGCCTGGACGGGCTGTCCCTGCATGGACCATGTCACTCCGTTGTCCCGGCTGACCAGCAGCCCTTTTTTGCCGACCCAGTAGCACGCCTTGTTGAAGACGACCATGACGTGTCCGAGCGGGGATTCATCACTGACTTTCGTCCACGTCGCGCCGGTGTCCGTGCTGCGCTCGATGCCGCCATTGGCGCCGCTCCAGCGCACGAGGGTTTTTGCATCGACGATTCCCACCCCAAAGCCGCCTCTGTCATCCTTTGGGGATTCGCCGAGTTTCCTCCAGGTGATTCCTCCATCCGTGCTGAGATGATATTTGCCGCCGTTTTCATGCTCAAAGCCAAAGACCACCTGCGGCTTTTCCACACTCCAGTCCACCGTCGCAAAATCCCAGCCGCGATTCACCTGGCCGAGTTTGGTCCAGGTCTTGCCGGCATCGAGCGTAAAGCCGGCGGGACCGTCCAGCATAAAGCCATACAGGCGCTTTCCGTTAGGGTCCTGACACAATGCGTACCCCGTTTCACACCGGCCGGCAATCACCCCCCCGTCCACCCGCGTGAACGTGGTGCCCTGATCCGTGCTCTTCCAAATGCCCTGGCCGCGCTCTTTGAAAATCTCTTTTCCCGTGACCACGATGTAAACGTCCCCATTGGTACGGTCCGCCGTAACTCCGCCGGTGCCTTCATAAACCGCCGTCCACTCCCCTTTTTTGCCGGACGGGGCCGCTTTCGGTTCCTCTGCCCGAAGGCCTGTCGCAGGAAGCAGCGCGATGGCGAGAGTTTGAATCACAATGCAGGCGTTTTTCATGGAGAGGTTCGACAGGTGAGTTGTGAAACAGAAGGGGGCGGAAATGGGACAAGCCGCCGCTTCCCAAAAAAGGAATGGGAAGATCGGTGGGAAGGATCGTCAACGGTGCGCACCACCCACAAAGAAGTAAGCGGACCAAAAAGGACCCACTCCTCCCCTGGACGGGGGATCGCGCATTCCGCCGCTTGAGCTTCGCATTCTGCAACGCCCGTCATTTCATCGCCTTCTCCGCCCCGGTGGCGTAGTGGTCAAAGGCAGTCCGCAGTCCGATCAATACCTCGGCGCCCGTTTCGAAAAGCGCCTGGCCTTTTGGTTCATCGATCCGGTCAATGTCCTGCCGGAGGTGATCGACAATTTCGGTGAGCATCCCGTGGACGTTGCGCGCGTGCACTTTTGGATCACTGGTTTCTTCCGGCGTGGTTTTCATGGCTGGCTCCTGCCGCTGCATAAGGCGGACCGCCAGGAGCGGTTCGCTGGAGAGAGCCTTCCCGCCGGGCTTTCTTCAAACCGTTCGGATTCCTTTATGCGGCATAATAACTCATTGCGGCGATCCCGCCCGCGGTCAGCGTTGCCGGGTACACTCCATGAAACCAAGCCCATCTTCAATTGTCGCCACTGTGGCGGTGCTCCTGGCGGCGACAATGACTGTCCTGCAATCTCAGAGCGTTCCTCCTCCCTCTGCCCCGGATGCGGCGAAGGAACTTGCTGCGCTCCGTGCAGAGGTGGAGATCCTGAAGGCAAAGGCCTGCGATCAGTCTCATGTGATGAAGGATGTCGCGTATCATTTTTCAAACCTGTGGTTTGCCGGGAGCGGTGCCAACTGGCCGCTGGCAAAATTCTATTCCGACGAAACCCGCGCTCATCTGAAATGGGCGGTTCGCGTGATCCCGGTGCGAAAGATTTCCACCGGAGACTTTGATTTGAGGGTCATGCTGGATGGACTCGACAAGACGGCATTTACGGCGGTGCAGGATGCCATTGCGGCTCAGGACAAAGCAAAATTCACCGCTGCCTTCACCGGGGCCGTGGCGGCCTGCACGTCCTGCCATATCGCTGCGGAAAAACCATTCCTGCGGGTCCGTGTGCCGGAACAGCCGGAGGCGAGGGCCATTGATTTTGGACCTCCGTAAGGTGCAGCAGCGCAAGGGGGGAGCACGGGCCACCCCGCCTGATCACAGGCGGCAGAGATCAGATTCCGCGGGGAATCCTGTCGCTAAATGCGGCGCACCGTGTAACTGCTACTGGAGCCTGTTTCGCGCCGTGCAGAAGTTTTTCGGATTTTCAAAAAGCGCTTCACTCCTCGTGGGGACAGGTAAAAGAGCACTTTTCGCCTGCCAAAACAGGGAAGTAAACCCGCCCCTCGCGGAACGCCCGCGGACTGCCGTTTCATCGCTTATTTCGATGAACAAAACGTCGTTTGCGTTCCGGCGGACTGATGCCATAGTCCCGGCCCTTCCCGCCCGGCTACCGCCTCGTTGAGGCTGCCATTTTCTGCCCGGCGCGGAGTCCCCGTCCGTTCCTCCATTGCCTGTATTTTTGTTATGAACACCCGTATTCGAAACATCGCCATTATTGCCCACGTTGACCACGGCAAGACCACGCTGGTGGACAAACTGCTGCGCGCGGGCGGCGCTTTCCGTGACAATCAGGTGGTGCAGGAGCGCTCCATGGACAGCATGGACCTCGAGCGCGAAAAGGGCATCACCATCCGTTCCAAGAATACGTCCGTTCACTGGGGAGACCGGATTATCAATATCGTCGATACTCCCGGCCACGCCGACTTTGGAGCGGAAGTGGAGCGCGTGATGAAAATGGTGGATGGCGTGCTTCTCGTGGTGGACGCCTACGAAGGCCCCCAGGCTCAAACCCGTTTCGTGCTGCGCAAGGCTCTGCAGGAGGGCCTGAAAGTCATTCTGGTCATCAACAAAATCGACCGTCCTCATTCTGAACCCGCGGCGATGCACGACAAGGTGCTGGAACTGCTGCTCGAACTCGAGGCGACGGAGGAGCAGTTTGATGCGCCCACCTACTACGGCTCCGCGCGGGACGGCTATTTCAAGGCCAGCCTCACGGACGAAAATGTGGACATGCTGCCCCTGCTGCAGGGCATTTGGGATCATATCCCTGCTCCCAATGTGGACCCGGACGGACCGTTCCGCATGCTGGCCTCCAATATCGCATGGGACGACTATGTGGGCCGTGTCGCCATGGGCAAAGTTCTCAGCGGGCGCGGAACAAAGGGGGATACAGTGTTCCTCCTGCGCAAGGACGGCTCCAAAGTTCGCGCCAAGATCAGCCGTATTTTTGAATATTCCGCCCTCCAGACCAATCAGGCGGAGGAGGCGGTCGCCGGCAACATCGTGGGCATCGCCGGTTTTGAAGACGTGGACATCGGCGAAACCCTCACCTCCAAAGAGGACGACGTCGCCATTCCGTTCGTGGACATCGATCCGCCGACGGTGAGCATGGAGTTCAGCGTCAACGACAGCCCGGGAGCCGGTCGTGAAGGAAAGTACGTCACCAGCCGCCAGATTCGTGACCGTCTCATGCGCGAGATGAAGTCGAACATCTCCATTTTTGTGAGCGATACCGATCTCGCCGGCGTGTTCGCCGTCAGTGCGCGGGGCGCGATGCAGATCGCCGTGCTTGTAGAGCAGATGCGCCGCGAGGGCTACGAAATCCTCGTCAGCCGTCCGAACGTGATCACGAAGAAGGACGAGAACGGCACGACGCTCGAACCCTTTGAAACTCTCTACATCGAAGTGCCGGAGGAATATGTCAGCGGGGTTCTCAAACGCCTCAACGAGCGCCGCGGGATCCTCGTCAATATGACCGCTCACAAGACGAGCAGCCTCATCGAGGCCGAGATCAGCACGCGTGGCCTCATCGGCTTCGAGTATGACCTCATGAACCTCACGAGCGGCCACGGCGTCATGAGCCACCTCTTCAAGCACTACGCCCCGTGGGCGGGTGCCATCGTTACCCGCACCTCCGGGACGCTGGTGAGCATGGAAACGGGCGAAGCCACTCCTTACAGCCTTGAAGATGTGCAGGTGCGCGGGAAGCTCTTTGTTGCCCCCGGAGACACCATCTACGCGGGGATGCTCGTGGGTGAAAACCCCCGCGCCGAAGATCTGCCGGTGAATCCCTGCAAGGCCAAGCAGCTCACGAACTTCCGCACCACCGGCTCGGAAAAGGGTGCCGGGCTTACCCCTCCCATTCGCTTCAGCCTTGAGCGCGCCATCGAGTACATCGCCGGCGACGAACTGGTGGAGGCGACCCCGAAAAACATCCGCCTTCGCAAGCGCATCCTCGACTCCAACGAGCGCCGCCGCATTCAAAAGCGCGAAGAGCAACTCAGCGGGGTTTAATTCCCTCTCTTCGCGGTCCGCGACCTCGCATCCTTTCCGGAGCCGGCTCTGGATCGATAGCCGCCGAAGGCTCCTGGAGTGCTGCAATCATTGCAGCTTTTGGGAGGCGACGCCGGTCCGCGAAAGAGCCGCACGGGTTCAAGAGACGAGTCTATCCCAGCCCGCATTGTGCCCGCTGGCGGAGGAGGTGATCCGTGAGGACGAGAATGGCCATGGCCTCCACCATGGGAACGGCCCGGGGGAGGACGCATGCGTCGTGCCTTCCGCGTCCGGTGAGAGTGGTGTCTTCGTGATCGCGGCTCACGGTGTCCTGCTCGCGCATCACGGTGGCGGTGGGTTTGAATGCCACGCGAAAGACGATGTTCTCGCCGTTTGAAATGCCGCCCTGCACGCCGCCGGAATCATTTTTAGTGGTTGTGACACGGCCTTCTTTCATGCGGAAGGGGTCGTTGTGCTCCAGGCCGGTGAGCAGCGTGCCGGCAAATCCACTGCCGATTTCAAAAGCCTTGGTGGCGGGGAGGCTGAGCATGGCTTTGGCAAGGTCCGCCTCCAGTTTGTCAAAGACCGGTTCCCCCAGCCCGGGGGGGCAGCCGCGAATGACGCATTCGATCACGCCGCCGACACTGTTCCCCTCCGCGCGCATTTTTTTGATCAGTTCCACCATGGGTTCCACGGCATTCGGATCACCGGTCCGCACGATGTTGGATTCGACTTCAGCCAGCGTTACCGTGTCAGGATTGACGGCGGCGGTGAGATTGTAGATACTCTTGACCCATGCGACCACCTCGCAGCCCGGCGCGAGGGCGGCGAGGACCTTCTTCCCCACCGCGGCGGCGGCCACGCGTCCAATTGACTCCCGTGCGCTCGCTCTGCCTCCCCCCTGCCAGTTCCGGATGCCATACTTGGCGTCGTAGGTGTAGTCGGCGTGGCTGGGACGGTATTTTTCGGCCATCTCACTGTAGGCGCCGGGCCGCGCATCCTCATTGCGCACCATGATGGAGATGGGGGAGCCGAGGGTCTGCCCCTCGAAGAGGCCACTCAAAATCTCACAGCGGTCCGCCTCTTTTCGCGGGGTCACGATTTCACTCTGACCCGGGCGCCGGCGGTCAAGGTCTGTCTGAATGTCGGCCTCGCTCAACGGCAGGCGCGGCGGACAGCCATCGATTACTACGCCTACCCCTCCGCCGTGACTTTCTCCCCACGTCGATACCCTGAATGCTTGACCCCAAATGCTGGACATGCCCGGGGATAGCGTCCTTTTTTCCGGCGGGCAAGGCGGGAATGGCATTCCCTTTTTTCATTCCTCTTCACCCCGTCTTTTTTCGACCGTTGGTTAACCGGACGGGCTCATTGATCCTTCAAAACAGGCCTTTTAACCTGATAGTAACGGGAGAGATAAATAATTATGATGAATGTTATTGACTAGCATTAGCGATTCCTTCATCTTATCCGGCACCCGTACGCCTTTTTCCGATGCCTCTCAATCCTTTTCTGTCCCCCCGCCTCACCCTTCTGTTCACCGGCAGTCTTGCCATTTTGGCAGCTTCCCCGGCCACTGCGCAGTTTTACGCAGGCCGCTTTAATTCCAATCTTGGAACGAACATCGCTTCGGGAGACACCGGATTGCGCACCTCGACTCTTTTCTCCGGGGGATATTATGATGTCGCGGACTGGGTGGATCCGGAGGATGCCGGCGGCCCTCAGGATTTTGCCGTTAATAACCCCATCCCGGGAAACACGGTCGGGGTGGGCGACAATGATTTCGGGGTCGTTGGTTCGGGCATCCTTCACGTAAATACTACGGGGAACTATGTTTTTCGCACCGGGGCTGACGATTCCTCACGGATTATCATCGATGGACGGAATGTCGTGGCCATGGACGGCTGCTGCAGCAACGTGGACGGCCCGACGATTACGCTCAACGCCGGCACCACCCATTTCATTCAAGTGATTTTCAAAGAAGGCGGCGGTGGCGCGAACGGGGAATTCTCGGTATCCCGCAATGGAGGTGCCTTTGCGCTCCTGGGCACGGGTGTCAATGCCTCCCCGGACTTCACGGTCAATCAATCCGGCGGCTTTGCGCTGGCCGGGACGGTGGGGCTGAATGCCGGGCTCGTGGGACGCTACTTCGTTCAAACCGGGGACAACCAAAACAAGGTGACGGATACCTTCCTTGCCACCAATCCCACCCCCACGGGTACCTTCGTTTCCACATCCATCAATTATCACGGCGGGCCGACTACGATCGCAACGCACCTCGGTTCAGACTCCTCGAGTCTCACCGCCGGCGGTGGAAACGGCACAGACAACTCCCTGATTACCCTCAGCGGATTCCTGCAGATTAAGCAGGCCGATGATATCGACACCTCTGCTGTCGGCATCCAGGTCAAATTCGCATTCGATGCGGATGACAATGCCCGGGTAAAAATCGGCGGGCTTTCAGTCATTGAAAATGACGGCGGTCACGGCACCGGTCACTGGGCGAACGGAAATACAAACCTTCTCTCCGACGGCGTGGGCGACAATTCCAGCGGCACTGCGGTCCTTACCTTCAATGCAGAAGGGCTCTACGCACTGGATGCCTATTATCACAACGGTGCCGGTGGCTTTGACGGCCAGCTCCTTTCGAGCATCGGCCTCACCAATGGCAACGTGCAGACGCTGCCTTCGGACCGGATGTTCCAGAATGTGCCGGAACCGACCGGAGTGGCGCTTCTTGGGCTCGGCGGCCTCTTTGTGGCCTCCCGCCGCCGCCGCTCCCGCTCATAGCTCCGGGAGGGGATTGGGTAACACCCGGACCCCGCGGTCCGGTAGTTCCTGAGCGGGTAGTTGTCGAAAAGGCTCCTGGAGTTCTCTTTCCCGGTGGTTCCCGGCTCCAGGGGGAGGATTTTTCGCTTCCAACGTCTTCGTTCGATATTATCCGGTCTCACCTGCCATGAACCGGTCGATTCGATGATCGTTACCTTTGTCGCTGCTCAATCGGAGGATGGCATCATCGCACAGGAGGGACGCATTCCATGGCATCTGCCGGATGAGATCGCACACTTCCGCCGCTGCTGTGAAGGGAAATGGCTGCTTGCCGGCCGGCGGACATGGGAGCAGATGCAGGGCTGGTTTCGACCGGGTCAAACGCCCGTGGTCATGACTCGAAATGCCGCGCTGGAGGTTCCCGGTGGCTATGCCGTGACTTCGGTCGAGGCGGGCCTCGCGCTCGCGGCTCGTCAGGGTGCACAGGAGTTGATGGTTATTGGCGGGGGTGAAATCTACACGGCGGCGCTTCCGTTCGCAGACAAGCTCATCCTGACCACCGTGCACACCAAACTCGGAAACGGCACTCGTTTCCCCTCGATCGAACCTTCGCAATGGAGGGAGACGGCGCGTGTGTTCCATGAAGCGGATGCACGGCACACCTTCGCTTTCACGATCCGCGTTTTGCAGGCTTTTCCTAACAAATAAGGCCTGGGCCGTGTTCAGGGATGCTAAAAGAGCTTGTCGCGCGTACGGCAAATGCATTAAAAAACGGTGGGGTCCCTTAACATCCTGTTCTCATGAGACGCCGTTTCTTTATCCCTGTAGTTGTCACAGCGTTTGCCGGCCCGTTCGTTGCCGTCCCATCCGCATCCGCCGGTCCGATTATTTTTACGAACGGCGGCAGCGGACCGTGGGGTGCTGCTGAAAACTGGGACCTCCTCCGTTTACCGGCCAATGGAGACACCGCTCAGGTGAACAACGGCGGGACGGTGGTGATCGACAGTGCGACTTCCGCCACTGCCACGGGCATCACGCTGGGAACACCGGCTTCCAGCAGCGGAAATCTTCAGATCACCGGCGGGGCATTGACCCTCAACTCAGACCTGCGCATCGGCGGAGGTGGTTCCAATGGCACGGGTATTACCACCATGTCGGGCGGCGTGGTGTCGATCAGCCCTGCCAATTTGAACCTTGGTTTCGGGCCGGCGGCCTCCTCCACGGCGGCGGGCACGTTTAACCTGAGTGACGGCACCGTGACCGTCGTCAATGCCTCCTCCATCATCGCCGTGGGAAACCGGGGCACGGGCACGGTGAATCAGACGGGCGGCACGGTCTATGCGCGCAGTACCGGCGCCACTCCTTCGCTCCTCAATCTTGGGCGGTCCAGTTCCGCTCCCAATGCAGCCAGCGGCACCTACAATCTGAGCGGGGGCAGCGTGACCGTGGCCACGCTTACCTATGGAAATGTGGTCTTCGCCGGCGGGACGAACACCTTCACGCTTTCCGGAACCGGTTCGCTCACCGCGGGGACCATCTCGGTCACCAATACCGGTGCCACCAATGTTTTCAACTTCACCGGCGGCACGCTCGCCGCGTCCGCGATCAACATTCCCCTGACAAACACCGGCGGCACGCTGAAGACCGGCGGATTTAACTTTGCGGCCGCCACTCCGGATGCGGTCCCCAACGATCCCACCGGCACCCTTATCTTTGGGACGAATGTGACCTACACCCAGACCTCCGGTGCCACTCTCGCCATTGATATCGATGGCCCGGGAAGCAACGACGTCTACTCTCTCGGCGAAGGGGCCTCCGCGGGAAATGCCTTCCTGGGCGGAACCATCGCTGTGAATCTCATTGGAGGATACGATCCCGCACCGGGTACGTCGTTCGATGTGGTGATGGCCGATACCATTACCATTTCAGCGCTTGTTACCGGCACGACGCCGGGCGGAAATATCTTTGAACCTTCCATTGTGACGGGGGGTGACGGGCGGGCAGTCCTGAAGCTGACGGTGAGGCTGGACGCAGATCATGATTTGATGAGCGACGAGTGGGAGGCGGCTCATGGATTGAATACGACGTTGAACGACAGCGCGCTCGATGCGGATACCGACGGATTGACCAATCTTCAGGAATACCGGCGCCGCACCGACCCGCAGGACAGCGATACCGACAATGACGGCCTCGCCGACGGCGTGGAAACGGCCACGGGCATTTGGGTGAGCGTCACCGATACCGGCACCAATCCATTCCTGCCGGACACAGACGCGGATGGACTGATGGATGGCGTGGAAACGCACACCGGCGTCTGGGTGAGCCCATCCAATACCGGCACCAATCCGGTAGTGGTGGACAGCGACGGGGACGGGCTTATCGATGGCATCGAGAATCCATCCCTTGCTTACACCGGTCCTGCACAGCCGGGTACCAATCCCAATCTGGCGGATACGGATGCGGATACCTTCTCAGACAGCGCCGAAGTCAATTGGCCCTCCAATCCGCTGGAGCCCGCGGAATTTCCCAATCCTGGCGCAGGCAGCACGCTCGCGATCGACTTTGAAGCGGCGACCACCGCGCTGCAGCCCGGTTTTACCGCCATGGGGCCGTCCTCCGGCACCGGGACCCAGTGGACCGGTACGTTTGGCACGGTAGGCGTGACCATCGTTCCCACGGGTGCCTGCACACTGGATACGCGGGATCGGGCTGCGGCGGGAGGCGGTGGAATCTTCAATCCGCTCTTCCGGGATTTCCTCTTCGGCAACGCCAATACGAGCACCGCGGCGGAGGACGGACTCGATGTTAAAATCACCGGCCTCGCACCGCTCACTTCCTATCCGGTGACCATCTGGTCATGGGATCCCACCTCCGCACCCACCGTTCGCAGTGCCCGGTGGTCGGCTACAGACGGTGCTGCAGGTCAGGCAGTGAAAGCGGACTATACCATGTCCACCACCGTTCCGGTGTTGATTTCCGACCAGCGGCTCCAGTTCAGTGCCATCACCGACGCGACGGGCACGCTTCTTTTACAGGGGCGCCGGAATCCCGACGTGACCACCACGGCTACGCATTCGGTCTTTCTGAATGGCCTCGTGATCGGCTCCCCCGCCACGACGACACCATTGCGGTTCACTTCCTTCGGCCCGCTGGCCGGAGGGAATTTCCCGCTGACGTGGGCTTCTGAGGACTCGGGCGTCTACAAGGTGGAAACCTCTCCCGATTTGGTGACCTGGCAGACGCTCGCAGCGACCGTGGATGGCCAGCCCGGTACGACGACCTATACGGATTCCGGAATTCTGCCGTCCGTCCTTCGCCGGTTTTATCGCGTGAGCCGTGTCAGCCCCTGAGCCTGCCCGCCTGTGGACAGGGCCGCCGGCGGCATGGTAAGCTCACCGTGCGGTCCCGTTTCGCTCCTCCCCCTTTCCGATGATCCGTTCCCTGTTCCGCTGCGCCTGCGCGGCCCTGTTGCTGGCTGCGTCTGCACGCACCGCCGGCGCTTACGTGCTTCGTCTCGATTTTGAAGACGATGATGATGTAAACTCCACTCTGCAGACCGGGTGGACCGCTGTGACCGCCTCCGGGGGCGCCAACCTCAACGGCTCCGGTATCGGACTAACGATTGCCGCCGCCGGCTCCTCCGTGACCATCGACGACCGCGTGCGTGTGGCCCCTAACGGAAATGGCGGCGGTGCAGAGGCGGACATGTGGGAGGACTTCATCTTTGCCAATGGCAGCGATGTGGCCACCGATGGCATGGATCTCGTTTTCACCGGTCTTCAGCCGGGCCGGGATTATCCCGTGAAGCTGTGGATGTTCGACAAGGGCAGCCCTAACATCCGTACCTCGACATGGAACGGACAGTCTTATTCCTTCAACGGTTCCGATGCCGTGCCGGCTGCCTTAACGGATAAAGTCCTGTTACTCACCGTGACCTCCAGTCCCGCGGGCACTCTTACCCTTCAGGGACGCGCGAGCGCTACCGGTCAGCCTCACAATGTCTTTCTCAACGGCCTCGAAATCGGCGACCCTCCTGGCGCCGGTACAGCGCCTACGGACATCACGCTGGCTCCGGCGGCCATCGGTGCCACTGCGAGTGTGGGTGCCGTGGTCGGGGTTCTGTCGTCCACCGATCCGGAGGCGGGTGACAATCACACCTACACTCTCGTTGCCGGGACAGGCTCCACCCATAACGGTCTCTTCTCACTGGGGGGTATCGACGGCGAGGAAGTGCGGCTCGCGGGCTCTCTTGCAGGTCTCGCGGGACAGGTGCTGAGCATTCGCGTGCGCACCGTGGATCAGCATGGCGACTGGTATGAAA
>DATAIE010000159.1:0-4776 GCA_036262875.1 Verrucomicrobiales bacterium | reverse complement strand
CCGTTGGATTGAGAATCAGCAGACCGCGGTATCCGTCCAGCACGGCGTCCTGCCCCTGATTGCAGCGTTCCGTGATGTCGGGCAGTCCCACGATGGCGGGGATGGCCATGCTGCGGGCCATGATGGTGCTGTGACTGGTGTGGCTGCCGCTTTCTGTCGCAAAACCGATCACCTTCGTACGGTCCATCGCCGCCGTATCACTCGGGGAAATCTCGCGCGCCAGGAGGATGTGCGGGTGATCGTAGCACGAGGCGTCCACGTCCCCGCGCAGCACGCGCACCACCCGGCGGGCCACGTCATCGATGTCGGCTGCGCGTTCGCGCAGGTAGTCGTCGTCCATGCGCGCCATGGCCTCCATGTAGCGGGTCATGATGCCGTAAAACGCCCCCTCCGCGCGCTGGGGATCCTTTTGAATCCGGTGCTCCACCTGATCGATCAGCGTCGTATCCTCCAGCATCAGTAGATGCGCGTCGAAAATAAAGGCATCGTCAGTTCCCGCCTCGATCGCCACACGGTCCCGCAGGTGGGCGAGTTGTTCCTTGGTTTCTTTTAGCGCCTCATGGAACCTTTTGAGTTCTCCCGGCACGGCCTCCGGCGCTACGGGCTCCCGCTGCGGCGTGTCGAAGACGTTGGTGGAAAGACACACCGGTCCCCGGGCGATTCCCGGGGAAACGCCGATACCAACGAGCACTACCTCGTTTTCACTGCTGTGGGGTTTCCCGGGCATGGTCGAATGCTATAAAGGGGCGGGTAGCGAGGTGTGCAAGGGTGCGAATCACTCCTTGCACAGGGCACGCGCCATGCCTATCCCCGCGCCCATGCAAATCCTCTCCACCGAAAACGCCCCCGCCGCCGTCGGCCCCTATTCCCAGGCCATCCGCACCGGCAATCTCCTCTTCTGTGCCGGCATGCTGCCCCTCGTGCCTTCCAGCATGAAAATCGAGGCCTCCGAAATCGAGAGCCAGACGCAGCAGGTTCTCGCCAACATCCAGGCAGTCCTCGCCGCCGCCGGCCTGACCCTCGCGAATGTGGTGAAATCCACCGTCTTTCTCAAAGACCTCGGTGATTTCGCCAAAATGAACGCTCTCTACGCCGCCGCTTTTGACACTCACAAGCCTGCCCGCAGCACCGTCCAGGTGGCGAAACTGCCGCTGGACGCGCTCGTGGAAATCGAGGTCATCGCGGAATTCGCGGCATAGTGCTTACACGAAAGACTTTAGCACCGCGTCCAGGCCGTCATTGCCGCTCGGATACATACCGGCATCCAGCGGCGCGCCCGCGTTGAGCAGCAGCCGGGCGACTTCCGGAAAATCACCTTCCGGATGGCGCAGGGCGACCACGCAACTGTGAATGGCAAAGCCCAGCGGGGTGCTGTGGTAACACGGATCGCGGCGGTCCACCGGATGCCCGTGGCCGATCAACAGTTTCGCCAGTTCCGGATTCCCGCACCAGGCGGCGTTGTGGAGAGGCTGGAATCCATGAGTGAACTCCGGCGCATCGACGGGAAATCCGATGTCCAGCATCAGACGCACGGCTTCGACATTCAGATTCGTCTCCCAGCAGCACTTCGCCAGCAGACTTCTGTCCTCCTCATCGAGTTCTCCGGTGAGACCCGGATGCTCCGCGATCAGTTGACGTGCCAGGGGCCTGTCCGCCAGCATGCAGGCCACGAGGAAACGGAAGCGCGGCGGTGTGCGGGTCATCAAAAATTGGTACATCTCCACATGCCCGCGCCGGAACGCGATCTCCTGCGGCGACTGATTGAAACCAAGCGTCCACTGGTAGATCGTTCCACCCCTGCCGCGAAAGCCGAGCCCCGGAAACGGCCCGCTGTTGTGTCCGATCCGGTATGAGGTGCAGGCCGGGTCGCCCTCGATCAGTCTCCCGGCCAATTCGCGGTCATTCAGTGCCGCCGCCATAAAAATGTCGGCCCGCGCCCCCTGCCCGATGAGAAACCGTGTGACCTCCGGAGCCTCACCGATGCGCCATTGAGCGGGAGTGGAATCGTGATCGTCATCCCGTGCGTCCAGTTCCGCACCGCAGGATACCAGGAGCCGCGCGGTTTCCACATCCCGGCTGAAATGCAGCGGCGCGCAGCCATCTCCCCCTTTGGCGCGGACGAGGTCCGGCTGTTCCTCCAGCATCGCCCCGAGCCGCGCCGTCAAACCAAGGGCGGCCGCCGCATGAGCGGTCACCGCGGCTCCCCGCCCGATGAAATACTCAGCCACCGCGGGGAGCATTCCACTCAGGCCAAACCCCGGAGCCCACCATTCACCCAACATTTCCACCGTGAGCCCCCGTGAGAGGAGCGCGTCCGCCATCCCGTTACTGCGCACCGCGGCGATCAAAGGCAGTGGTGAGCAGTCACCCGGCATCATCGCGCGGAGGTTCCCGGCATGTGCATCCAGAAAATCGCTGACGCCGGAAACATCGTCCGCTTCAATCAGTCCCCGAATCCGGTCTGAAATTTGAGAGGCCATGGGACATCTTACGGGGCCTGACGTGCCCGGCAAGGCCGCGCCTACAGCCCCAGCACCGCGTGGAAGGTATCCGCACCTCCGCTGACCGCCCGTTTGAGCGCCGCAGCAGGATCGGCCAGCGCCTGAGCCAGCGTTTCCCTGGTCGCTGCGGCAAGGACGGCGTGGAATTTGGCGTTGAGACCGGCCCGGGCGGATTCATCGACGATGCCCCCGACGGCGACCACGGGTTTCCCAAGGCGGCGGGCCATATCGGCAACACCGGCGGGACCTTTCCCATGAAGCGTCTGTGCATCGATACAGCCCTCGCCGGTAATAACCAAGTCCGCAGCACGCACGGCAGCCTCCAGGCCGGTGACTTCCGCCACGAGATCAAATCCCGGCTGCATGGTGGCCCGGCAGAACGTCATCAGTCCGAACCCCAGGCCGCCGGCGGCACCCGCCCCGGGAGCCGTCGCCATATCCATTCCCAAATCACGGCGCACGATGCCGGAGAGGTGCTGGAGAGCGGCTTCAAAAGCAGGCATGCGTTCCATGCGCACACCCTTCTGCGGTCCGTAGACGGCAGTCGCCCCGTCTTTGCCGAGAAGGGGATTGGTGACATCGCAGGCAGCGATGACCTCCGGCAGGTCGTTATTCTCAGGCGGCACGATTTTCGCCAGTGTTTCCAGGTTGGCCGGCAGCGGGAAAAAACCCTTCCCATCGGCATCGAGAAACCGGTACCCCATGGCCCAGGCCATGCCTGCACCGCCGTCGTTGGTCGCGCTCCCGCCGATGCCCACGATCAATCGCTGCGCCCCCTTGCGGATGCCGGCCTGCATCAGTTCACCCGTGCCCGCAGTGGTGGCGCGCCAAGGATTCCGCCGCGCCGAGTCCAGCAGCTTCAATCCGGAGGCTTCGCTCATCTCGATGATCGCGGTCTTCGTCTTTTCCAGCCATGCCCAGCCGCCGGTCACCCGGTCGGCCAGCGGGCCGGTGACTTCCTCCGTGAGCCATTCGCCGCCACAGGCCTCACAGATCACGCGCGCCGTGCCTTCCCCGCCATCGGCCATGGGCCGGGAGAAACAACTGGCATCCGCCCACACCGATTTGATGCCTTCGCAAATGGCGTTGCAGGCCTCGGCGGCCGTCAGTGTTCCTTTGAATTTATCGCAGGCGATCAGCACTGCGGGGCCGGTGGTCATTGGATGTTATGAGAAAAATAAGAACACGGACGATGGCGGCGGAGCGGAGGGATTGTCAATGGGAGGAAGCTCCGGCACAGTTCATTCATCACCACCTTCATTGATGCTTGCGGAGACTCCAATCATGGCGTTTTCCAAACGAAACCGACGCCGCCAATGCCCGCTCTGCCCATTCCCAGCGATCCCTCCTCCTCTCGCCCCGTTCGCCTGGGCGTGCTGGGGTCCGGTGCCGGATCGAACTATGACGCGCTGGCGAAGGCTGTCGAAAGAGGAGAACTGGACGCAGAGTTCGTCATCGTGATCTCCGATGTGGCGGACGCGGGTCTGCTCTCGAAGGCGCGGGCGCGGAACACCCCGGCGATATTCGTCGATCCCGGCCTCTTCCAAACGAAACTGAGCGACGCGGCCCAGGAGGAAATGGGCCGTCACCTCGTGGAAGCCGGCGCCGAATATGTCGTGTGCGCCGGATTCATGCGCCGCCTCAAGGAACCGGTGCTCAATGCGTTTCCGGGCCGCATCCTGAACATTCACCCCTCGCTGCTGCCTCAGTTCCCCGGTCGCGACGCCATCAGTCAGGCACTGGCAGCCGGTGTGACGGAGACGGGCTGCACTGTTCACCTCGTGAACGAGGAAATCGATGCCGGCGATATTCTCGCACAGGAAAAAGTAGCCGTGCTGCCGGAGGATACCCGCGAGACGCTGCTCGCCAAAGTGAATGCCGCCGAGCACCGTTTGTATCCGGGTGCCATCGCCGCGTACGTAAAGTCCCGAACGATTCAGCCTTGATCATGCGCCGCCGCCCCGCCCAGGTCGTCGCCACGGCCACACTCCTTCGCCGTACCGGAGACCGGACGTTTATCGCGGCACTTCCGAACGGGAAAGAGATCATCGCCCACGTGCGGACACGGGAAACGGCAAAGGCGGATACGCTTACAGAGGGTCAGACAGTGAGAGTCGAATTAACCACCTACGACTTCTCAATCGGACGCATCTCCGGCCTCTGAAGGAAAAAAGCGGGCACCGGCGTGTATTCCTTCTTGCGCCGTCTGAGATTGCCGCCTTTCTGCGCTCCCATGAAGTTCATTTTCTTTACGGGCGGGGTGGTCAGTTCTTTG
>DATAIE010000158.1:0-3506 GCA_036262875.1 Verrucomicrobiales bacterium | reverse complement strand
CGAGAATTCCGAGGAAAGGATAGTCCACCCCCATCTGCTGAGTGACGCGCGGGCCGGCCCACGTCATGGCGCTAACGGCAGAGGCCAGTCCCGCGGCGATCAACCCGGCCATGAGCGGAACTCCGAAGCCTCTGAAAGTGTGCCGTGCCGTCTCATAGGCGAGCCCGTCTCCGGCGAGAGCGAGGTTTCCCATGGGGACGGCGTAGAGCATGGCGGCATTCACTCCGAGATAAATCACCGTCACAATCGCGGTGCCAATCAGCAGCGCCCGCGGCACGTTCTTCCCGGGATTGTCCATCTCGCCGGCGATATAACACGCCGCATTCCATCCGCTGTAGGTGTAGAGCACATAGATAAGGCTGACATAAAAGGCGGTGCCGCCAATGAGGGCCCCATCGCCGGGCTGCGGGAGAAAATGCACCGGCTGGCCCGCAGGAAGGATGAACCCGCATACCGCAAGAATGATGAGCAGCAGGATTTTCGACCCGGTGGCGATCCACTGAAATTTCCCGGAGAACATCACGGAAATAAGATGGGCACCGGTGATCATGATGATGAGCCCGGCAGCGGCGAGGCGCTCTGCGATTTCCGGCCCTCCTCCGGCCAGATCTCTGATCTGGCGCCCAAAAACCAGAGCCGCCGCCGCAACTGGGGCCGGAAACGCCGCTATCATGGAGACCCAGCCGGCGACAAAACCGATACCGGGATGATAGACCCGCGAGAGCAACTGATACTCTCCTCCGGAGCGGGGAAAAGCGGCAGCCAACTCAGCATAACTCACAGCCCCAAAAAAGGAGATAACCCCGCCAATGAGCCACAACAGCAGGATGGGAAAGCCGGAGGGAATGTCCCCCACCTGGTAACTCAGACTGCTGAAAATGCCGGTGCCCACCATATTGCCAACGACGATGGCGACAGCGGCGATGAGGGGAACGCGGGCGGGAGAGGGAGAGTCTGACACGTGCGGGGAGTAGAACAGGCTTTGCGTGCGCTGCAATGGTCAGGAATTTGAAAGGAGGACGGAGGGGATAAGGAGGCTCGTGCAGTGGAAAAAACAAAGCCCGCGGCAGCGGACTGCGGCGGGCTTTGGGAAAGAACCGGGATTAGGGAGCCTCAGGCGAGCACGTCGCGGTGAAAGGCTTTCCAGTCGTCGAGGTTGTTGAGATTCACGGCGTCTTTGATAGAGCCGGTGTCTTCGATATTGTTCTCGCCGAGGATGGCCTTGCGGGTGGCGTCATCGTGGATGTAGCCGGCGATGGCGGCATTGAGCTTGCGAACGGCTTCGGCATCGAGGCTGCCGCCCTTTTGGGAGAGCACCCACGCCTCAAATTCCGGATAGGTCGGCTTTTTGTCTTTGATGTAGCTGAGGAATTCTTCGCGGTCGAGGCCGAGGCCGTCGAGGACCATTTGATCGTAGCCTTTGCCGCAGGAGGGGTAGTCGTCGCTCAATTTGCCCACCGCACCGAGGGAGGATTTTTGCCAGAGGCGGGGCAGATGAAGAACGCCGAGAGGACCGGCGATGCCGGAGCTGATCATGGGAATGAGTTTCATGGATAGTGGCAGATGAGTGAGATGGCCGGTGAGTGAGCGGACCAGTTACGCGGTCCTGAAGGGCGACATTACAGAGGGGCTGCCGGGAAAAGCAAGTTCTGTGAGGGTAATTCGGGAGACGTCTCCTCCGCCGGGGAACAGGACCCACAGGGTCTTGTCCTGGCAGCGCAACGTGCCGCCCGTTAGTAAGCTTTGGCGAAGATGACGCGGCGGGAACTGGGCTTGCCGGTGAGGAAGCAGGTGCCGTTTTCCTGGTATTCGTCGCCCCAGGGGATGCAGCGCATAGTAACGCCGTATTGTTTTTGGATGCGCTCCTCGTCGCCGGCGCTGCCGGCCCAGTGGCAGAGGGCGAAGCCGCCGTGGATCTCACGCTCGCTCTTCGGTGTGAAAAAAGCCTCGAAGGCCTCCCTGGTGTCGATGGGCACCATGTTGGCATTGCGGAAGGCAGTGGCGCGCTCAAGGAGGCCCTGCTGGATGCTCTCAAGGAAGGAGCCGACGCCGGTGACCACCTCAGTGAGAGCCGGAAATTCCTTTTCCTTCGCACCGCGGTCGCGGCGGGCGAGGGCAACGGTGCCCTTTTCGAGGTCCCGGGGCCCGATCTCGATGCGGACAGGGACGCCTTTCTTAATCCATTCCCAGTTTTTGGTACCGCCGGGGAGGTCCCGGGAGTCGATATGGGCCGTAACAGGCTCGCCGCGCCATGTCTGAGCGCGCAGTTGGGTGGCGAGAGACTGGCAGGCATCGAGGACGGCCTGGCGGCTGTCCTCTTTGGGAGTGACGGGAATAATGACGATCTGCTGGGTGGCGACACGGGGAGGGAGGACGAGGCCGTCATCGTCAGCGTGAGCCATAATGAGGGTGCCGATGAGGCGGGTGCTGACGCCCCATGAGGTGGTCCACGCGTATTCCTTGCCGCCGGCACGGCCGGTGAACGTAATATTGGCGGCTTTGGAGAAGTTCTGACCGAGGAAGTGACTGGTGCCGGCCTGGATCGCCTTTCGGTCCTGGACCATGGCTTCGATGCAGAGGGTCTGCTCAGCACCGGGGAAGCGTTCGCGTTCACTTTTCTCGCCCTTGATCACCGGGATGGCGAGGTGATCGCGGACGAAGGTTTCGTAGACGTGGAGCATCTGCTCCGTCTCGGCGATCGCCTCAGCTTTGGTTTCGTGAGCGGTGTGTCCCTCCTGCCAGAGGAATTCGGCAGTGCGCAGGAAAATGCGGGGCCGCATTTCCCAGCGCATGACGTTGGCCCACTGGTTAATGAGAAGGGGAAGATCCCGGTAGCTCTGCACCCAGCGGGCAAAGGCCGCTCCGATAATGGTCTCGGAAGTGGGGCGGATAACAA
Source organism: Verrucomicrobiales bacterium (assembly GCA_036262875.1). Taxonomy (GTDB): domain Bacteria; phylum Verrucomicrobiota; class Verrucomicrobiia; order Verrucomicrobiales; family V1-33; genus V1-33. Next base: position 610 of record DATAIE010000158.1, on the reverse strand, counting down.
AAGGCTCCGTGAGCTCTCCCGTGGGCACCATCTTCATGGAACCGTCCGGCTGCTTCTGAGACTCCAAACGGTGGTGCGTGACGACCGCGCACTCCTTGGCAAAGCCCTCCACGTGGGCGGCTTCCTTCTCGAGATAACTCAGGGGAATAAGGAGCGGGAAATAAGCGTTGCTGTGGCCCGTGTCCTTGAACATGCGGTCCATCTGCCGCTGCACATTTTCCCAAATGCCGTAGCCCCAAGGCTTGATGACCATGCAGCCGCGAACCTCGGAATTTTCAGCCATATCCGCGGCCTTGATGACCTCCTGATACCACTCCGGGAAGTTCTCCTCACGAACAGGAGAGATGGCGGACTGGATTTTGGCAGGAGAGGATTGAGACATGGGAGATTAAAAGGCGAATTTAGGAGCGCGAATGTTGGAACTCCGCCGCTTAGCTGCAAGTGGATAGACCTGAGCGGAGGGATGATTGGACAGGGAGCAAGTATTTAACCAGCGGACCGCACAAGGGAATTAACCTTTTTTGGTAAAAGTGCCGCCGACTTCGTTCCCTGTCTAAATCAGTGAACCAGGAGGCAGAGGGGCTTGAGTCCGTTCTTCTGTGCAAACCGG
>DATAIE010000157.1:0-12316 GCA_036262875.1 Verrucomicrobiales bacterium | reverse complement strand
GACAACGCGGAGGAAATTGCAGATAAGGGCGAAGGCTCACCGCTGGATGCGATCCAGTTTGAAAAGGAAATCCAGCAGTTGAGTCTGGCGGCGCTGAAAGCGGAAAAGCAGCAGGCCGAAATTCTCGGAACGCTGAGGCCGCTCATGGGGTTGAAGGCCACGGAGTCGATCACCATTTCGGGCGAACTGGCGGCACCGTCATCGCAGGGCAGGGGAGCCGCCCCGGAAAGCCGTGCGGACTACCAGGCCGCCAAAACAAAAGAGGAGGCTGCCCGGACCGCCATCGATCTTGCGCGCGCCGGAAAGTGGGAGGACGCCGGATTCGGTCTCACCGCTGAACTGAACCGGTCAGAGGATGCTCCGGAAGGCCTGCGCACCGACGGATTTATCGGCCTGAAATTCAGCGTGCCCTTTCCGTTCTGGAACAAGAACGAAGGCAAGGTCCACGAGGCTGCCGCCGCCGCGGCCAAGGCCCGTACAGAGAAGGAGGCGCTGGCCCTGCGCATCCGGGCCGAGGCTGCCGCCGCTCAACTGGAGATGAATGCCGCCGCGAAAATCATCGAACAAACCTCCGGCCCGCTGATGAAAAAGGCCCGCGAGTTCGAAGAGAAAAACGCCGCCGCACACAAACTGGGGCAGGTCCCGCTCACGGAAGTCCTGCGTTCCCGCGAGTGGCGCCTCGCTCTTGAAGCGGAGCGCCTCGACGCGCTGCGCGACTATCACCTTGCCCGCGTGCGCCTCCTCTCCGCTCAGGGCCGCTAACACCATGAAACGTTCCATGACCTATCTTGTAATCAAAGCTCTCGTCAGCGGCTGCGTCATCGTGGCTGCTTCGGAACTCGCAAAGCGGAACAACACCGCCGCCAGTATCATCCATTCGCTGCCGCTGATTTCTCTGATGACGTTCATCTGGCTCTACAGCGAGTCTAAAGATGCCCCCCTTATTGGCCGGCACGCCTATGGCACGTTTTGGTTCGTGCTTCCCACGCTGCCCATGTTCCTGCTCATGCCGTGGCTCATCGACCGGCTGGGCGGTTTTTGGCCGGCGTTCAGCGCCGGCATCGTTCTGACCATTGCCCTCTATTTCCTCACCATGCGGCTCCTGAAGGCTGCGGGTGTCAATCTCTAGTCTGTTTTATGAATCTTCGAATACTTCTCTTTTTCCTGGCGGCCGGAATTTTGCCCGGCGAAGAAGCTGCTGTGGACCCTAAGCGCCATGCGGGGCTGGTCAATCTCGATGAGGCGGGCGCGCAAAATCTCCGCATCGAACTCACCGATGTGGAGGAAACGGACTTTGAAGAAACCGTTTTCGCGCTGGGGCACATCGAGGTTCTGCCGGACAAGCGTGCCGTGGTCAGTACCCGCGTCAGTGGCCGGGCCACCTCCGTGATCGGCCGGGAGGACATGAAATGTCAGGCCAACGATGAACTCCTTTGGGTGGAGAGCCGCCAGCCCGGCGACCCTCCTCCGGTGATCCGGGTGAACGCACCGATCTCCGGAATCATCGCGAAAGTGAATGTCGCCCAGGGCCAGCCCGTGGGCCCCGACGACTCGCTGATGGAAATCTACGACCTCAGCACCGTGGAGGCCGTGGCCTCGGTACCTGAACATCTGGCGGGAAAACTGGCCAAAGAGCAGGAGGCTCACATCCGTGTGGCGGGATTTCCGGACAAGGTGTGGGACGCCACGGTCGCACACCTCGGTATCACCGCCGACGCCGGGAGTGGCACGATGGAGGTCGCCTTTCACGTGCCGAACGAAGATGGCCTGCTGCGGCCCGGCATGCGCGCCGAGTTTTCCATCGTGGTGAGTAAGCGGGAGGGCGTGATGAGCGTGCCGCGCAGCGCGCTGCTGGGCGAGCCCTCGAACCGCTACGTCTACGTGAAGCACTCCGACAAGAGTATGAAGTTCTCCTACATCAAATCCCCCGTCGTTGTAGGACAAATGAATGAACAGTCCGCCGAGATCATCAGTGGACTGATTCCCGCGGACTCCGTGGTTACCCGGGGTGCTTACGCGCTGTCATTCGCCGGAGGCGGCACGATTTCTCTCAAGGACGCGCTGGATGCCGCCCACGGACATGAACACAATGAAGACGGCTCTGAAATGACTCCTGCCCAAAAGGCTGCCCGCGAAGCCGCTAAAAACGGCGGAAAGAGTGCAGCCGGCGGCGGAGGGGGCGGCGACAGTCTCCTTTGGCAGCTCATCAGCGGTGCCCTGCTCGCCGTTCTGATCGCGCAGAGTCTTCGCAGCCGCAAGGCGCAGAGGCCTCCCGAACCCGGCGCGGCAAAAGCGTGATCCCCTGACCCTTTCGAAAGATGCTGAATAAACTGATCAGATGGTCGCTCGCGAACCGGCCCATTGTCCTGGGAACCTGTCTGCTGCTGCTCTTTATGGGCATCCAGACACTCCGGGAACTGCCCGTCGAGGTCCTGCCGGACCTGACAAAACCCACGGTCGTGATTCTCACCGAAGCCTCGGGCCGTGCGCCGGAGGAAGTGGAGCTGGAAGTCACGCAGCCCCTTGAACGTGCCCTGGCCGGGGTCGGAGGCTTGACCCGGGTGAGATCGAATTCCGATGTCGCGCTTTCGCTGGTCTTTGCGGAATTCGAGTGGGGCACGGACATCTATAAGGCCCGGACGATGGTTCAGGAAAAGGTGGCCGGGGCGCGGGAAAGTCTTCCTCCGGATGTGCAGCCTTTCATGACTCCCGTAGCGTCGCTGATGGGGGAAATTGTTCTGGTCGGCCTGCGCAGCACGGACGGCAAAGTCCTTCCGCAGGAAGTCCGCGCGCTTGCAGACGGCGTGATGCACCGGCGGCTCCAGAGCATTCCTGGAATCGCGGAAGTGCTCAATATGGGAGGCGGCGTCAAACGCATCGAAATCCAGCCGGACCCCTACCGCATGCAGGCCTACAGCGTGTCCTTCGAGGAGCTGGAAGAGGCGGCGAAGCACTCGGCCAGCACGACCACCGGGGGCTTCATCGATGCCGGTCCCACGGAGATCATGGTGCGGCAGCTCGCCATGAGTGTGCAGTTGAATGAGATCGCCAGCACGGTCGTCAAGACTGCAGGGCGCCGTCCCGTGACGATTGGAGATGTGGCAAAAGTGGAGTGGGGCATCGAGCCCATGCGGGGAGACTCGAACCTCGGTGTCTCGCCGGAAAAAGAGACGATCCCCGCGGTGGTCATGAGCATTACCAAGGCCCCCGGTTTCGATACACTGGCCCTGACGGACAAAATCGAGGAGGCCGTGAAGGACGTGGAAAAGTCCCTGCCCCCGGGGGTGAAGGCTACCATGCTTTTCCGGCAGGCGGATTTCATCGATCACGCCGTGGGCAACTTGAAGGAGGCGATCCGGGACGGGGCCATCATGGTCACCATCATCATCTTCATTTTCCTGCTGAACTTCCGCACCACGTTCATCACGCTCATGGCCATGCCGCTGTCGTTTGCCATGACGCTGCTGTGCTTCCGGTGGTTCGGGATCAGCGTGAACAGCATGACTCTGGGAGGGCTGGCGGTGGCCATCGGGATGGTGGTGGACGATGCCATCGTGGATGTGGAAAACGTCTACCGGCGTCTGCGGGAAAACGCGGCGCTGCCCAATCCCCATCCGAAGCTGCAGGTGATCGCACAGGCCTCCGGGGAAGTGCGAAACTCCATCCTCTACGCGACGCTGCTGATCATTCTCGTCTTTCTGCCGCTGCTGGGTTTGAGCGGCGTGGAGGGGAAACTGTTCGGTCCGATCGCGATCGCGACGATCATCTCGATGGTCGCCTCCTTCATCGTGTCGCTCGCAGCGATTCCGGTGCTCTGCTCGCTCCTGCTGAATCCGCGGGCCGGCGCTCACCGGGATGGCCCGCTCACCCGCGGTATGAAGTGGTTTTTGGAAAATACGCTCCTGCGCTTTGGCCTTCGTCAGCCGTTCCTGCTGCTGGGCCTCGTGCTGATGCTGGTGGTGTGGGCCTTCATGCTTTATCCGAAGATGGGCAAAGACTTCCTGCCGTCCTTCAAAGAGGAGACCGCTCTGGTGGCCACCTCCTGCGCTCCGGGCACGTCCCTGCCGCAAATGCGCGAAATATCCGCCGCCATCGAGCAGCAAATCCTCCAGGTGGAGGGCGTCAAAAGCGTGGGCCGCCGCATTGGCAGAGCGGAGCGCGGGGACCATGTGGTGCCCATTTCCACGGTCGAATTCGACATCGATTTCCTTCCGGGAAAACGCTCCCGGAGTGAAGTGCTGGAAGACCTGCGCAAGCGCATCCGCACCGTGCCGGGCACCTTCAGCGTGGTCACCGGTCCCCTGGCTGACCGTATCGGTCACATGCTGAGCGGAGTTTCCGCTCCGGTGGCCGTGAAGATCTTCGGGCCGGACATCGACGAGTTGAGGCGGCTGGGAAAAGAGGTTCAGACGATCGCCAGGACGATTCCGGGCTTTGAGAACTGTAAGCTCGACCAGCAATCGTCCATCCCCCAGCTCCGGATCGAACCCCTTCGTGACCGGGCGTGGGCTTACAAAATCTCCGTCGGAGAGGTCAACGAACAGATCTCGAATCTCGTGGGAGGCAAGGAAGTGGCGGAACTCCGCGACGGCCAGCGAACGGTGAATCTGGTCATTCGTTTGCCGCAGGCGTGGCGGGATTCCGCCGACAAGCTGGAGGCCCTGCCTCTGGAAAACAGTGCCGGTCAGCTCGTGCCCGTCTCTCTTGTAGCGGAGGTCCGTGAGGCAAAAGGCCCGAACGTGATCAACCGGGAGAACCATCAGCGCCGTTTTGCGCTCGCCATCCAGCCCACCGTTCGTGATGTCGGCGCGCTGGTCAAAACGCTGGAGGAAAAAGTGGCATCGCGAATCAAACTTGCGGAGGGCTACAATATCAAATTTGAAGGCGAGTTCGAGGCCCAGCAGGAGGCGTCGAAGCGGATTGCCATCCTGAGCCTCATCGTCCTGGTCATCGTGGCCTTCCTTCTTTACGGGTATTTCCGCACGCCGTTTTTTGCCGCCCAGGTTTTGTGTGACATCCCGCTGGCCCTCGTGGGAGGCCTGCTCTTCACGCACTGGGAGCCGGGCAACAACAACATCAGTATCGCCACGCTGGTGGGTTTCATCGCCGTGGCGGGTGTGGCGGCGCGGAACAGCATCATGCTCATTTCGCACTACCTGCATCTCATGCAGCACGAGGGAGAGGGATTTACGATGGCGATGGTCATTCGCGGAACGAAGGAACGCCTGGTGCCGGTGCTGATGACCGCCCTCTCAGCCGGCATCGGTCTTATCCCGCTGGTGATGGCCGCTGACCAGCCCGGCAAGGAAATCCTCCATCCGGTGGCCGTCGTCATCGTGGGCGGTCTGGTGACGAGCACGCTGCTCGGGCTCGGAGTGACTCCCACAGTCTTCTACACCTTTGGCCGGAAAGCGGCGGCGAGGGCGATCGAACGCGAAGCCGGTGCCTCCCACTGACCTGTATGCGCATACAAAAATTTTACAGACCGGTATCAATTTTCCGGGAGATGGTGCGTCCAAACCGCGCTATCATTCGGCAGCATAAACAAGCAACACACCCAAACACACCATGAAAACACTGCTCATCGCAGCCCTTACCACCCTCAGCCTCAGCTTTGGCGCTTACGCCGAAAAGGACGCGCCGAAGGCAAAAGAAACGAAACCCGCCGGCAAAGAAGAGCCGAAGGACACGGGTAAAAAAGAGGAACATGCCCATGATCACGCCAGGAAGGCCGGCCCCACCGGTGGCCGTCTCATCACTGCGGTCGAGCCTCACGTCGAGTTCTTCGTGACCAAGGAAAAGAAGGTCGAGATCCGTTTCGTGGACGACGACAACAAAGTCGTGGCTCCCGGAACGCAGGAGATCAGTGTCACGCTCGGCGAGCGTGCCAAGCCCACGAAGCTCACTTTTGCCAAAGACGGGGACAAGCTCGTCTCGGACAAAACGGTTCCCGAAGGCAATGACTACCCCACCGTCGTTCAGATCCGCGCCAAGAAAGGCGCCAAGCCCGTGAACGAAAAGTTCAACCTGAACATGAGCAAGTGCGAGACCTGTGACTCCCCCGAATACGCCTGCACCTGCGACCACGACGCGGAAAAGGAAAAAGAGGGTAAGAAAGAAGCGAAGAAGGAAAAGTAACCGTTAGAGAGAGGACGTTTTCCGAACGTTTTCTGAATGATCGCCTCCCCGCCGCGTTGACGCCGGCGGGGAGGCTTTTTTGCGGAGACACGCCGGCGCAGGGAGCTGACGCGAAAAACCCGCTGCCTCTCTGGAAGAAGCAGCGGGTCTGAGTCTCAGCGGAGAGCCGGCCGGCTTAGTGTCTGTGCCGGCGATGATAGGGCTTCGTGTAGTGTTTGTGATAAATTTTGATGGTCCTCCACTTGTAGATGGGGAATCCCCTGCGGGTGTGACCGACGAGCCGGCGGACCTTGCGGTACTCCACCGTGGTGTAGTAGGACCCGCTGACTCCGTGGGAGCGGGGCGGAGCCGCCTGGGCCTCGGAGGGGGTGAAGGATAGCATGCCGATGACCGTGGTCAGGATGGCAATCAGGGTTTTCATTGGGGTTGGGTTGGTGTTGTTTTAGTTCGCCGTCTTAAGGGGGCGGCTGTTGAGTTGGACGCTTGGCCCAGGAGGGCTATTCATCCCTTTCAGGAGTTCCTCAAACGCGTAGACGGCTATCTTCGGATTTGAGTGCACCGGCCTCCTTTGCATCAAACGTGCCAGCGCGGGCTCTTCACGGGCTTCCAATACTCCGGCTTGCCAGATGCCTGTCTTCCCTGCATGTTGTCAGGATATGAAAGCACTCCTTGTTACCAGCGTTTTCGCTCTTCCCCTGCTTCTCACGTCCTGTTACGTGGACGGCGTGGCCTATGACGGCGGCGGTTACCGCCACCGCGACTGGGACCGTCATCACCATCACACCGACGTCATCATTGATCGCCGCCCCGTCGTGATCCACGGCAAGCACAACGACTGGGATCACGGGCACAAATACGTGAGCCCCTACCCGTATAACAAACACGGAAACGTCACCGTTAAAAAGGTCGAGGTGAAGCACGTGGACAAGTACGAAGGGTACAAGAAGAAAAAGAGACTGCTGTAGAAAACCCGAATCGAATCTCTTTCCGCGGGCCCGGCATCTTCGTTGATGCCGGGCCTTTTCCTTTGTGCCCTCAGCAAGGAGCCCGGTTGATTAACAAAAGGGTTACTCGACAGTAACTCCGGTCACCTTACTGACCCGTGATCCATGCGCATTCTGCTCGTTGAAGATGATCGCCGAAGCCGTGAGTTCCTTGCAAAAGGACTCACAGAGGAAGGATATACAGCCGATGTGGCGGAGGATGGAGAGGCGGGGCTTCAGCAGGCTCTGGAACGGGACTACGACTTGATGATTCTCGATGTTATGATGCCGCGCCGGGACGGTTGGAGTGTCCTGACGGAACTGCGAAACCGGGGGAACACTGTTCCCGTGCTGTTTCTCACTGCCCGGGATTTGGTTCGGGACCGCGTCAAAGGACTGGAACTCGGCGCGGACGACTACCTCGTAAAGCCGTTCGCATGGGCGGAGTTTATCGCGCGGATCAAAACGCTGCTCCGGCGCGGCCCTTCCCGTCAGACAGAGGTGCTGCGCCTCGCCGATTTGGAAATCGATCTGCCGAAGATGAAGGCCCGGCGCGGGGGAAAGGTCATCGATCTGACGGCCAAGGAGTTTCAACTGTTAAGCCTGCTCGCGCGGCGCACGGGGGATGTGCTCTCCCGGGCCACGCTCGCCCAGCAGGTATGGGACATGAATTTCACTGCCGATTCGAATGCCGTGGATGTCGCCATGGGCCGGTTGCGGCGGAAGGTGGATGAGCCGTTTCCCAAAAAGCTCATCCACACGGTGAGAGGCCTGGGATACATCATGGAGGAGCGGCCCAATGCCTGAGAGCCTGCGTCAGCGCCGGGCGGTTTCGCTGACCTGGCGGCTGGTGACCGGGTATACTCTCGCTGCGCTGCTCACCCTTTCTGCCGCCGCGCTTTTTCTGCATCACGAATTGAGAAAGGGATTTGAGATCGAGGATGCGGAACTGCTCTCCGACAATGTTGGGGCGGTCCGCCGGGCGGTGAGAGAGGATCCTCTGCGAATGGAAAGGGCGACACAGCTTATCCACGGTCTCGCGGGGGAGGGGGTTCTCGAGAAGTACTATGGGCGCCTGCTGGACGCTCAGGGTAAAGTGCTGGTGATGACGCCCGGCATGGACGAGTTTTCTCCGCCGGCGGACCGGTTCCCCGTTCCGGCGCGGCAACCGCTGAAACCGGACGAATCGGACGAATCTCTGATCAGAATCGCGTACGGAACCTCTGTGAATGGCGGCCCCGCCTTTATTCTGGCCGCGGAGGTTCTTCAGGAGGGCCGCGAAGCGCTGGTGTATCAGGTGGCCCTGGACAGCACTAAAGTGGAGGCCCGGCTCCAGGCCTACCGCATCAAACTGTTTGCCGTGGTGGCGGGCGCCTCGGTTGCCACGGCCGTGCTGGGCTGGTTCATCACGCGGCGCGGCCTTCGTCCGCTGAAGGATATCACCGGCACGGCCCAGCGCATCACCGCCACCGGGCTGGATGAGCACGTTGGCGGAAAGGCCTGGCCGGAGGAACTGGCGCTGCTGGCGGTGGAATTCGACCGGATGCTGGCGCGCCTGCGGGAGTCCTTTGGCCGGCTTTCCCAGTTCACGGCGGACGCCGCGCATGAGTTCCGCACGCCGTTGAGCAACCTGCTGGGCGGCACCAGCCTCGCCCTCGCACGGCCGCGCTCCGCGGAGGAATACCGTTCTCTGCTGGAGGCAAATGTGGACGAATACCACCGTCTCACCCACATGATGGACAGTCTCCTCTTTCTCGCGCGCGCCGACAATGCGCAGACCGTGGTGAAGAAGGCGCAAATCGAAACGGGGGATGCCCTGTCGGAAGTCATCGAATTTTTCTCTGCACTCGCAGAGGAGCACGGAGTGTCCGTTATCTGTTCCTGCGGGGGCACGATTGCGGCGGACCCCACGCTGCTGCGGATGGCCCTGACCAATCTCGTGTCCAACGCGCTCCGCCATTCCCCGCGCGGCGGCGCTGTCCGCCTCTCCGCGAAGGAGCGTGACAACGGGATGGAGATCTCCATTCAGGACGAGGGTGCCGGGATCGAGGCACGGCATCTGCCGAGGATCTTCGACCGCTTTTACCGGGCGGAGGAATCGCGTTCCAATACCGGAGGGAGCCCGGGGGGCTCGGGTCTCGGCCTGGCGCTTGTGAAAACCATCATGGACCTCCATGGCGGGTCGGCCTCCGTCACCAGTGCCGCGGGGCAGGGCACCACCTTTCGGCTGTGGTTTCCCGCCGGTTGATCACTGCATCGACAGACCGGATTTCCGCCGCATGTTATGTCATGAAAACCTGCTCTGTCACAGGCGACACCCTGTCTGATGAATCAGCTGTCTCCTGCACTGCCCTCCGCCCCGGCTTTTTCGATTTTATCCAAAAGCGCTATCCGGAACTGACGCGGGATTCGTGGATCAGTCAGCAGGCCCTTCTTGATCTGCGCGGCGACTACGTGGAGGCCTCCCTGCAGGAGGAAATGGGCGAGATCACCAGCCTTGAGCGGCAGGTCATCGAGAGCATGAGGCAAAATGAGGTGGTTTCCCAGAAACCGGAGGAACCGGACGGCGGGCGAACGGCTGGAGAGCGGATGTCTGATGCGCTGGCGAGCTTTGGCGGAAGCTGGCGGTTTATTATCTGGTTTGGCGGGTTCATTGGCGTCTGGATCCTCGCCAACGGCATCGCCGGCCTTCGCGGACCGGACCCCTATCCGTTCATTTTGTTGAATCTGATGCTCTCCTGTCTCGCCGCCCTGCAGGCCCCCGTGATCATGATGAGTCAGAACCGGCAGGAGGAGCGCGACCGCCAGCGCGCCGTGCAGGACTACCAGGTGAATCTGAAGGCGGAACTGGAGATCCGGCAACTCCACGAAAAACTCGATCATATCCTGCACCACCACAGCGCCCGGCTGCTGGAGATTCAGCAGATCCAGACGGACCTCCTGCGTCAAATCCTCCGCCAGCCCGGCCAGCCCGGCCAGCGCGGGACGCCCGCACCCCCGCCTGCCGCGGAGTAGAGCGGAGCATGTCAAAATTGTTACTACCATTTCAGGACCCCATCGACAGAGGATAAAATCAAGATGGGACGTACCCCGCCGTCGAATATTACTGTATTCTCCCTTTTTCTTTGCACCGCCGCCCTGACCGGGTGCGCGGCGATTCGCTATGAAGCCCGGCCGCTTTCGCCAAAGCACAGCGCTGCGGCCTTTGCTGGCAGGCGCCTGGACCCCGCTGTGGGCCGCTGGTCGGAGAGTGCGCTCGTCCGTCATGTCCTCGCGGGGCATCCGGACATAGCGCTGGCGAAAGCCAGGGTGGCCACTGCCCGGGCCGCGGTGGAGACGGCAAACACAAAGCCGAATCCCACGGCGGGATTTTCACCGGTCATTGCCGCCAATCCCAATGGAGCCACGAGTCCGTGGGCCTTTGGCTTTACGCTCGATGTTCCGGTCGAAACCGCCGGGAAGCGGGCGCGCCGCGCCGATGTGGCGCTGGCTGCCGTGCAGGCCGCTGCGCTGGATGCAGCCACTGCCGCCTTCCAAACCGGAGATGCCGTGCGCCACGCCTTTCGTGATCTTGCGGCGTCCACCGCCCGGGTGGAGCTTTTGACAAAGCAGCAGCAGGCGCAGGAAGAGGTGGTGAAGCTCTATGATGACCGCGTGGCGGGAGGGGCCATCGCCCGTGCGGAAACCACCCAGTCCCGGCTGCTGTTGCAGCAAACACGGGTGCTGGTGCGTGACGCGGAGAAAAAACGCGCTGAGGCCCGGGCTGCCCTCGCCGGGGCTGCCGGCGTGCCGGTGGAGGCGCTCGACCGCGTGTCATTTGATTTTTCCTCTTTCGATCAGCCTCCTGCGGCAGGCTCCGCCGGGCAGGCGCGCGCTCATGCTCTGCAAAACCGCACGGACCTCCTCAGTGCTCTCGCCGCTTATGCCGGTGCGGAAGCAACCCTCCGCCTCGAAGTTGCAAAGCAGTATCCCGATATCCACCTCACGCCGGGCTATCAATACGACCAGGGCACGCACAAGTGGTCTCTGCCGGGACTGACCGCCGCTCTGCCGATTTTTGACCGGAACCGCGGTCCGGTGATGGAAGCCGTGGCCAAACGGGCGGAGGCCGGCGCCGCGTTTGTGGCCCTGCAGGCGAAGGTGTCGGGAGAAGTGGATCGTGCTCTCGCCGCTCTCAACGGCAGTCGCGCCAAACTCGCAGAGGCGGAAAAGCTGGTCGCGGAGCAGCATCGCCAGCAACAGTCCGTGTCGGAGCAGCAGAAGGCCGGCGCCGCCGATAAACTCACTCTCGCCTCCACGACGGTCGAACTTCACGCAGCCGAACTCGCACGGCTGGAATCCCTTGCCGAATCGCATCAGGCGGCCCTCGACCTCGCCCGCGCCACTCAGTCTCCCTAGCCGTTTTTTACCATGCGATCCGTCCGCGTCATCCTTACATGGGCCTGTCTCCTCGCCGTCATCGCGGCAGTGATTTGGGGCAGCTTCGAACTCAAAGAACGGTTCGGTCACGGGCCGGAGGAAGAGGAGGAGCATGCGGAAAAGAAAGAGGAGGCACTCAGCGATGAGGCCATCGAGCACATGGGGCTTGAGACGACGGCGCTGACGGCGGCTTCATGGCGGGAGCACGTCAAGGCTTTCGGGCGCATTGTGGATCCGTCGCCGCTGGTCGCTTTGGACAACGAACGGCGCACGGCGGAAGCCGCGCTGAAGGCCTCCGAAGCGGAGGCGGAGCGTTCGCGAAAGCTGTTCGCCTCGGGCGAGAACATCGCCCGCAAGGCCCTCGAAATGGCCGAGGCCGCAGTGGCCGCAGACCGGATCAAGCTGCAGTCGACGGAACGGCGCTTCCTCCTTGAGTGGGGCTCTGTCATCGACAAAGACCGCGCTGCGCTGATCGAAGGGCTCCTCACCGGCAGCACCGTGCTCGTCCGCGCGGAACTCGCCTCCGCCTCTCTGCCCGACAAACCGTTCACCGCCGTGCAGGTCGTGGTTCCCGGCCATGCCGGTCTCCTGGAGGCAACGGTGCTGGCTCCCGCGCCGGCCGTGGATGTCAGGTCTCAGGCTGCCGCATGGTTTCTGAAAATAGAGAAACCGGCGCAGGCTCTGCCCCCGGGGCTTTCCGTTGGAGTGGAATTCATCACCGGCGACAAAGACGAAGCTGGAGTGTTGATTCCTGCCAATGCGGTTCTCCACTTCCA
>DATAIE010000156.1:0-5882 GCA_036262875.1 Verrucomicrobiales bacterium | reverse complement strand
GCTTTCGTTCGCACGAGGGCCAAATTGAGAAAGTAATTCGGATCTGTGCCGCCATGCCTGAATTGGTAATGATCGTAGCTGAGGAGCGCGGGCTTAACGGTCTCAACAAAACGCCGGAGGTGCTCAGTGTAGGCCGCTGCGGTTCCGCCTGACGTGCCCAACTGCTCATTGCTGGCGTAAATGGGAAACAGATTGATATAGCTGAAGTGGGCGGGATCGCGTTCGCGGAGGTATGCCACAAGGCTGCCGATGGCGGGAAAAGCGGCGGCGGATGGTTCATCCACGAGATGATAAGCATACATTGCGGGATGCTTCCGGATGCGATCAATGAGTCCGTCCAGGGCTGCTTTCCGCTGCGGATCATTTAGTGTTTCCGGACGAAGCAGGTCTGAAGTCAGCAGACCGCGCAGGCCGTGCCGGTGAGCCGCTTCCAGTTCGTTCTCATGGCACCAGGCCATATTCCAGCCTCCCGCGACCAACCTGGCCGCAGCGGCATCGTCGAGAGGGCCACCGCCCGGAAATCCTGGACCCGCCCAGTAAGTAATGATGGGATCTCCGATTTTCCAGGCAACCTGCGGCGGGGCTCCACTGTCGTTGGGTTCTCCCATCGCCCATGAAAATCCTGCCGCGGACAAACCAACCAAAAGTGTGGTCACCGCGAGCAGGTGGAGCCGGAGGGGAATAAGGTGTTTGAAGTTCATGGGTCCGGTCTTCTTTACTGAGTCGAATATTTCCCGCAATCGCCCAGGCTCTATGAAGAGCTGTCACCTGACACCGAACGGCGATGGCCGCGGGGAGCGTCTGATCGAAACTGTTGATTACCAGAATCCGTGTTGGCCGCAGGATTTCCCCGTTTCGGGCCGCGGGGACGTTTGTGACCAGTCCTGAACGTCTCTGGATTTGTTCCCAGTACGCCTCTCTCTGGTCACCGCCTCGTTGAAAATCAAAATGGTGCGCGATACAGGGTTTGAACCTGTGACCCCCTCCGTGTCAGGGAGGTGCTCTACCGCTGAGCTAACCGCGCGATGGGTGACGGAAATACCGTGGGGCGGGAGCAATAGTTGAAGCGGTGCGGCGTGCAACTGGTTTTTGGGGGAGGGAAGCGGCGGTTTTCCGGGGAGTGAGGGTGGTTTGACCGGGCCTGCGGGGGAGGAAAAGGCGTGACAAGGCTGAGGTGGTCTGGCAGCCTCGCGGTTCGTTCTCTTTCCCCCCTTAGAAAATGCGCAATCCATTCCCTTTTTTCGCTGTGCTTTTGGCGGCAGCGCCTCTCGCCCGTGCCGGCACGGCGACGTATCGCAATGCCGTCCTGGCGGACAATCCGGTGGCCTACTGGGAACTGGATGAGACGAGCGGCACGACGGCGGCGGATTCGGCGGGCACCCCGCAGGACGGCACGTATCAGAATGTCACACTGGGGCAGCCGTCGGCCTTTCCGAATCTGGGCACGAGCGCGCAGTTCAACGGGAGCACCTCCCGGGTCCAGGCGGCTGCGAGCAGTGTGTTCGAGTTGGGGACGGGAGACTTCACGGTGGAAGTCTGGGCAAAAACGCCGCTCACCAGCCGGGGGGATGTCTTCAACTACAAAAACGTCCAGGACTTCGGCATCTTCCTCAATGCCAGTGCGACGGGGAGCATCGGCGGTTATTTGAATTCGTTTTTGCCCTATTACACGGCGGCGGTGAACGAGTGGTATCATATCGTGATGGCGCGCAGCAGCGGCACGGTGCGGCTGTATGTGAACGGCGTCGACCGCGGCAGCGTCGCCAATGCCACCAGTTTCTCCGCGAATGCCCCGGTGATCCTCGGCACGAACCACACCGGCGCACCGGGATATGCGAGCACCATTCCGTTTACCGGCTGGATCGACGAGGTGGCCGTCTATGGCACCGCGCTTTCTGCGGCGCGGGTTTTGGACCACTACAATGCGGCGCAGTCCACGGTGGGCTCTCCTGCGGTGACGAACAGCCCCGCCACCAATATCACCTCCACCGGAGCGCGTCTGGCGGGAACAGTGACGGACCCGGGAAGCAGCACTCCTGCGGTGACTATTTATTACGGCGTTACCGATGGCGGATCGGCGGTCGCGTCGTGGGCATCGAATGTGAGCGCGGGAAATCAAACCGGCGCTTTCACTGCGGATGTGAGTGGTCTCGCGGCGAATACACAATACTATTTCCGGTGTTATGCCCAGAATGCGGCGGGCAGTGCGTGGGCATCGCCATCGCTGACATTCACCACACCCTCCGGGCCTCCGGTGGTAGCGAATGTGGCGGCGACAAATATTCTCGCCACCTCCGCCACGGCGGGGGCGCAGGTCACTTCCACCGGCGGCAGCACCACGACGGTCACGCTCTTCTACGGCACGGCGGACGGCGGCACGACACCGGCTTCCTGGACCTCCAGTGTTTCGCTGGGCGCACAGACCGGCACCGCCACGACGGCGCTTTCGAATCTGACACCGGGCACCACGTATTACTTCCGGGCACGGGCCGTGAACAGCAGCGCCACGGCGTGGGCTCCGGCCACCGCTTCGTTCACCACTCCAGTTGCTGCGCCACCGGCGGTCGTGAACGTCGCGCCGACGGGCATTACCATCTTCTGGGCCACGTTGCGCGGGCAGGTGACCAGCACCGGCAATGCGCCTACGGACGTAACATTCCACTGGGGAGCCACCGATGGCGGCACGAATGCGGCGGCCTGGCAGCACGCGGATTCGGTTGGCCTCCAGACGGGATCGTTTTCGAAACTGGTGACCGGTCTCGCGCCTTCCACTACGTATTACTTTCGCAGCAAGGCCGTGAATGCCGCGGGGACGGCATGGGCTCCCTCCAGCCTGTCCTTTACCACGCCGGCCACCTCGCCGCTGGAACTGGTGATCAACGAAATCCACTGCGATCACGAAGACAAAACGCTGCGCGTGGAATTCGTCGAACTCTACAATCCCGGTGCGACCGCGGTGGAACTCGCGGGCTGGGCTTTCGATCAGGGCATCAACTACAGTTTCCCGGCGGGCGCGTCCATTCCGGCAGGCGGCTACGCCGTCGTGGCGGAAAATCCGGCAGTGCTGCAGGCCACGTATGGATACGCCGGAGCCTATGGTCCATGGACCGGCACCCTCCAGGCGGGAGGGGAAACGATCACGCTGCGCAATCCTGCGGGCGAAGTGGCGGATGAGGTGGACTACGGCATGGGCTACCCGTGGCCCACGACGGGTGTTGCGCCTAACTATTCGCTGGAACTGATCAATCCGTCGCTCGACAATTCCCTCGGCGGCAACTGGCGGGCCAAAGGCGGCTCCGCGACGCAGGCGGATGTGGTCCTGCTGCCTCCCGCGAGCACTGCCTGGCGGTTCCGCCGCGGGAACAAACCGGAGCCTGCCGCCAACTGGATGCAGCCCGCTTATGTGGAGGATGCCGGGAATTGGGAGGACGGAACGACCACTTATGATGCGGGCACAGGTTACTACAAAGGAATCGGTTACGGGGACGGAGACGATGCCACGCTGCTCAATGACATGCAGGGCGTTTACCGCAGTGTGTATCTGCGCCACACCTTCAACGTGAATGCCGCAGACCTGACGGGTTCCATCAAACTGCGCGTGTATGTGGACGATGGCGCGGTCGTCTATCTGAACGGCCAGGAAGTCCCTCAGCGGTTCCACATCCAGGCCGGCACGCCCGGGCACAATGGCGCGGGTGTAGTGGTCGACAATCATGAGGCCACTCCCAACACATGGGACGAACTCATCATTCCCAATACCGGAGGATGGCTGCACGCCGGGACGAATCTCATCGCGATTCACGCGATGGATGTTGCCTCCAGCTCGGATTTCTCGATCAATGCGGAAGTCCGCCGCACCTCCACCGCCGCCGGTGCCAGCCCCACTCCCGGCGCGATGAACAGCGTCTTCTCCGGGAATGCCGGTCCGGCGACCCGGCAGGTGAACCACGTGGCGCAAAATCCGGTGTCCGGCCAAACGGCGATGCTTCCCGGGCAGGCAGTCATCGTGACGGTCAAAGCCACCGACCCGGACGGAGTGCAGAGCGTGAATCTCCTCTATCAGACGGTGGACCCCGGCAATTACATCACACTGGAGAACACCGCCTACGAGAACGCTGCGAACTGGACGACGATCCCCATGGTGGACAACGGCACCGGCGCGGACCTCATCGCAGGAGACAGCGTTTACACTGCGCTCGTGCCGGCGGCAGTGCAGACACACCGGCGTCTCGTGCGCTACCGCATCACTGCCACGGACACACTGGGAGCCACGGTGCGCATTCCCTACTCCGACGATCCGGCGCCGAATTTCGCCTACTTTGTCTATGGCACCATGCCGGACTATTCGGGTGCCATCAGTCCCGGCGGCGCGTCTCCCACACCCGTCGTCTACCCGGCCGCCATGCTCAAGGCGCGGCCCACCTATCACCTGATCACCACGCGTCAGAACCATGTGGATTCCCAGTTTCTTCCAGGCACCACGCTGGGTGCCGGCTACCGCGGGGATGAAAGCACGTCCGCTACCGACGAGCAGTCCTATCCGTGGCGCGGCACCATTGTGTATGACGGCAAGGTCTATGATCACGTCCGCTATCGCGCCCGCGGCGGCGTGTGGCGCTACAGCATGGGCAAGAACATGTGGAAGTTTGACATGACGCGCGGCCATGATTTCCAGACGCGGGACAACTTCGGCCAGGAGCGCGACCAGAAGTGGAAAAAGCTCAACTTCAGTTCCTGCATCCAGCAGGGGGATTTCCTCAACCGCGGGGAGCAGGGGATGTATGAGGCCGCGGGATTCCGGCTGTTCCAGCTTTCAGGAATGCCGGGAAATCATTCGAACTTCGTCCACTTCCGGATCATTGAAAACGCCAGTGAAACCGGTACACCGGCCAGTCAGTATGATGATGACTTTCAGGGCCTCTATCTGGCGATCGAGCAGGAGGACGGACAGTTTCTGAAGGAGCACGGCCTCCCTGACGGCAATCTCTACAAAATGGAGGGCGGCACCGGTGAACTCAACAACCAGGGGGCCACTCTCCCTAAGGACAAGTCGGATCTGAACACCTTCCTCGCCTACGGCACTACCGAGGCCTGGTGGCGGCAGAATACGGTCTTGCCTAACTATTACAACTATCGCGCCATCGTGGATTGTATCCACCAGTACGATATCGGCGATGGAAAGAATTACTTCTTCTTCCACTACCCGGTGAATCCATTGGATCCCAACTCCAACAAGTGGCAGCAGGCCGTCTGGGACCTGGATCTCACCTGGGCGGACAACATGTACCGCTCGGACAGTGGCATCGCGGGGCTCGCTCCGAGCGGCAACACCACGGATCCCTTTTTCTCCCGGCTCTACAACATTGTGCCTTTGCGCACAGAGCTGCGAAACCGTGACCGTGAAATCCTCGATCTTCTGTTCAATGCGGAGCAGACCGGCATGGTCATCGATGAACTTGCGAGCTTCATCTACCAGCCAGGCCAGCTTTCATTCGTGAACGCCGACCGCGCCATGTGGGACTATAATCCCATCATGATCTCCGCGCAGATCAACGCCAGCAAGGCGGGACAGGGACGCTACTATCAATCCGCGGTGGACGATCCCTCGACACCGGCGGTCAACGAAGCCGGCAGTTTTGCAGGCATGCTGCAAAAGATGCGGAATTACATCGCCACCCGCCGCTCAGTGATCACGGCGCAGATCCTGACGGATGAATCCGCCGTGCCGGTGAAGCCCGTCGTGACGCGTGCGGGCGGTTCCCAGGCGTTCCCGACGAATGACCTTACCTTCAACGTCACGGCCTTCAGCAGCCCGTCCGCCCGCCCTTTTGCCAAAATGAAGTGGCGCATCGCGGAGATCACCAACCCTAACGCTCCTGGAT
>DATAIE010000155.1:0-2445 GCA_036262875.1 Verrucomicrobiales bacterium | reverse complement strand
AATCCTCTTTACCGGAATTGTCATCCTATTTAACGGAAGGGCTCCTCTTTCATCCATGAGTTCCTCCTCTTACGCCAGTCGCCACCTCGGGGCCGATGATGCCACCATCCAGCGCATGACCGCCGTGTGCGGGCATGCTTCTCTCGACGCCCTTGCGGACGCCACAGTGCCGGCGGCCATTCGCGCTGCCGCTCCGCTCGATCTGCCCACGGCGCTGGGCGAACAGGAGGCGCTGGCGGAACTGCGCGGGATCATGGGGCGCAACAAGGTTTTCAAGCCGTTCATCGGCATGGGGTATCACGGCACGGTCACTCCGCCGGTGATCCAGCGGAACATCCTGGAAAATCCCGGCTGGTACACCGCCTACACCCCTTATCAGGCGGAGATCAGCCAGGGCCGTCTGGAGGCGCTGCTCAATTATCAGACCATGGTTTGCGAGTTGACCGCCCTGCCGGTGGCCAATGCCTCGCTCCTCGATGAAGGAACCGCGGCGGCGGAAGCGGTGACGCTCTGCCACGGCTCGACCAAAAAGAAAAATCCGGCGCGCATCCTCGTGGACGACCGCGTTTTCCCTCACACGCTGGCGGTCATCCGCACGCGCTGTGCACCGGTGGATGTGGAAGTGGTGGTGGCCCGTGCAGACGGGACAACTCTAACGCCGGATGACGGAATCTTCGCCGTGGTGGTGCAATACCCCGCCGGTGACGGCTCGCTGACGGACTGGCGCAATGCCATCGCCGCCTTTCATGCGGCAGGCGCGCTGGTGGTGATGATCTCTGATATCCTCGCCCTGACATTGCTGACGCCTCCCGGTGAACTCGGGGCCGATATCGCCGTGGGCTGCACGCAGCGGTTCGGAGTGCCCATGGGCGGCGGCGGCCCGCACGCCGCCTACATGGCGGTAAAGGATGACCTGAAGCGCAAGCTCCCCGGTCGTCTGATCGGCGTGAGTGTGGACAGCCACGGGCATCCCGCCATGCGCCTCAGTCTCCAGACGCGCGAGCAGCACATCCGCCGCGACAAGGCGACCAGTAACATTTGCACCGCCCAGGTGTTGCTCGCGGTCATGGCCGGCATGTATGCCGTGTGGCACGGGCCGGAAGGGCTGAAGACCATCGCACGCCGGGTCCACGGTCATACCGCTGCACTCGCCGGCGGTCTGGAAGCCGCAGGTCTCACCGTGGAAAACAGCGGGGCTTTCTTCGATACCCTCACGGTTCTTACCCCGGGCCGCGCCGCAGCCATTCACTCCATCGCAGAAGCCCGCGGTTACAATCTCCGCTCTCTCGATAAGGATCATGTGGGCATCACCTGCGATGAACTGACCACCTCCGAAGACATCTCCGAACTGCTGGAAATCATCAGCGGCGCGAAAGGCCGTGTTCTCAGCCTCACACCGGAAATTCCAGCCGGCTTCCGCCGCACATCGTCCTTTCTGGGCCAGGAGGTCTTTCAGCGCTATCATACCGAGCACGAGCTCCTGCGATACCTGAACCGCCTCGCTGCAAAGGACCTCACGCTCTGCGACAGCATGATCCCTCTGGGCTCGTGCACCATGAAACTCAACGCGACATCGACCATGATGCCGCTCTCGTGGCCGGAGATTTCCGCCATGCATCCCTATGCACCGTCGTCTCAGTCGGTGGGCACGGACGCGATGATCGCGGAACTGGAGCACTGGCTGGCGGTGATCACGGGATTCGCCGCCGTTTCCGTGGCTCCCAATGCAGGCAGCCAGGGGGAATATGCCGGTCTCCTTGCCATCCGCGAGTGGCACATCAGCCGCAACGACGCCCACCGCGATATCTGTTTGATTCCCGTAAGCGCTCACGGCACCAATCCGGCCAGCGCCGTCATGGCCGGCATGAAGGTCGTCGCTGTAAAGTGCGATGCTTCCGGTAACATCGACATCGATGACCTGCGCGCCCGTGCGGAAGAGCACGCGGCCAATCTGGCCGCACTGATGATCACCTATCCCTCCACCCACGGCGTGTTTGAAGAGGGCATCCGGGACATCTGTGCCATCATTCACGAGCATGGCGGCCAGGTCTACATGGACGGCGCGAACATGAATGCTCAGGTTGGCCTTACCAGCCCAGGCCTCATCGGAGCGGACGTTTGTCACCTCAATCTGCATAAGACCTTCTGCATCCCCCACGGCGGCGGCGGCCCCGGTGTTGGCCCCGTGTGCGTAGCGGCACACCTTGCGCCCTTTATTCCCGGCCGCAGCACGAATGGGCCCGTCGTGAGTGCGCCGCACGGCAGCATGAGCATCAATACCATTTCATGGATGTACATCCGCATGATGGGCGGCGAAGGCCTGACGAAAGCCACCAAGCTGGCCATCCTCAATGCCAACTATATCGCCCGCCGCCTGGAACCTTTCTTCCCCGTGCTCTACAAAGGCTCGAACGGCCTCGTCGCTCACGAATGCATCATCGATGT
>DATAIE010000154.1:0-1606 GCA_036262875.1 Verrucomicrobiales bacterium | reverse complement strand
CTCGAAGGGTTCGTGGCCGTGGCAGGTCGTCCTGTCGTGGGACACGGCGCGCGACTGCGTACTGGAATCGAGTGCTACGATGGCGGAAGGTTCGTGGGTTCCTGCCGAGGGCCTGCTGTCTGTGAATGGAACCGCTCATTCCCAGGCGGCGACCGCCGAATCCGGCAGCATGTTTTTCCGCCTTCGCTGTCCGTAAGGGCGGCCCTGCTACGGGAGTTGGATTTTAATCGGGTCCTGGTGGATGACAGCTATAGGCGCAGAAGAGGGTGCCCGGATATGCTCGGGGAAAATAAGCACCCTTCCGGCCTTTGCGTGTCAGGCGTTCCTTGCCTTGCCCTGGGCCTGTATTTCCTTGTTCCCCTCCTATGAAACGACTTCTCCTGCTCCTTCCGGTTTTTGCCTTTCATGCAGGCCGCGCGGCGGTGGTAACCACCTTTGACGAAGCATCGCTGCCGCCGGAGATTCAACTGGACCGGCCCGATAAGGCCGTGAGCGATGTGGTATTCGATGCGGTGAATGATGAACTGGATATCAATGCCACGGCCAGCACGGATATGTGGGTTGAGCGTGCGAATGCGGCGATCGCATGGACGGCCATTCCTGCCGGACTGGTGAATGGCAGTACGTGGACCGCGGAAACCGAAGTGCGTCTGAACAGCGTCATCGAAAATCAGCAGGTGGCCGGTCTGACTTTTTACGGCGGGCCGGATGGAGCCAGGCCGGATATCACGTTCGGGCTCGACAACTGGGACCCGGCAGCGCGAGCGGTGCGCTTTCAGGGACTGGGAGACAATTCACCCAATGTGGGGGTCCTGACCAATGCCGACAAGGTGATCCTCCGTGTCGTCGTCAAGGAGGGCGGAGCCACGGATACCTACAATTTCTTCTTTAGAGTCAATGCCGCCGACTCCTGGACCCAACTGGGCGGGGCGGCGACCAATTACCAGACGAACTTTGGCAATTCGCGCGTGGGGATGACCTATAAGACCGGAGGCGCGAAGTCCGGGGCTTCCTTCACCTATTTCAGAGTGGTGGACGACACGACCTCCGCGCCCTATATCCTCACACATCCGTCGTCTGTGGCAACCCTCGCCGGAACCTCCGCGCAGTTCACAGTGAATGCGGCGGGAGCAGCTTCCTATCAATGGCGGCGGGACACCCAAAACATCACGGTCGGGGGAAACACCGCCACTTATACGATCAATCCGGTCGTGGCGGGGGACAACGGAGCGTCTTTCGACTGTGTGGTCACGAATCCCAACGGCACCGCGACCAGTAATCCCGCAATCCTCACAGTGACCGATCCAATCATTGGCGGCCTGCATTATTCGAGCGCGGTACAGGCCGAGCCTTCGCTGGTGGCCTATTATCCCATGGACGGCAGTTCGGGGACGGCCGTGGCGAATGTGAAGAAGCCGGCTTTTGGAGGCACTCTCAACGGCACCATGGCGCTGGACACCACTGCGGCGAGAACGGTGGGTGCCAAAAGTATCACCGCCAGTGGAGCCGGCTGGATGTCTCTGGTGAAAGATCCGGAACTGGACTTTGCGGATGGCAGCGGGACGATTGAAATGTTCGCCTATCAGGCCGCCACCGCCGGATACAA
>DATAIE010000153.1:0-5469 GCA_036262875.1 Verrucomicrobiales bacterium | reverse complement strand
GCTTTCTCACTGGCCGACTATCGTGAGCTCCTTCAGGCACTGAAGAAGCGCGGCTGCACGTTTCCGGTGCTCAGCGAACTGCCGGACCTGGACGCGGCGCGGAATTTCGTCTGTCTTCGCCATGATGTGGACTGCCATCCGCTGGGCACCGGGGAAATGGCGCAACTGGAGGCGGACGAAGGTGTTCGCTCCACCTGGTATGTGCTGATGACAAACCACTACAATCCGCGCAGCAAAGCCTGCCGTGCGGCGCTGCTGCGATTGGTCGAACTGGGACACGAAATCGGTCTGCACTACGATCTTTCCACCTATCCAGTCGATCCGGAGGCCGCTGCCGCCCACCTGCGTGAAGAGACGGCTGCGCTGTCCGCCATCGCGGGTGCTCCCGTGCGGACGATCTCGTGCCACTATCCGCACAAGGGGCTTCCGGACCCGTTCAAAACCTCCGGCGAATTCGTGCACTGCCATGATCCGCGTCATACCGCGGACGTGCTCTACGTCAGTGATTCCTCGCGCGCATGGAGAGATGACAACCTGCTGCGGTGGCTGCACGCGGACCCGGCGGCTTCGCCCCGCGGGCTGCAACTGCTAACGCATTCGGAGGTCTGGTATGCCGGAGAGATGCCCGACCGGCTTCAGTATGCAGACGAGGTCCTCCTTCCTCTCGCCGCCGCTGAAGTGACCGATTTTATTTCCGGCGAACTGCGCGGCATCTGGAAGACGCATGAGGGCGCGCTCATGCATGATGCCCGCGAGCGCGTCCGCTCACAATCCGACTCTTAATTCTCAAACGATGATCGACTATACCAATTTGCTTCGCCAATCCTATGAAGGACGTTCCATTCTTGTCACCGGCGGAGCGGGCTTCGTCGGCTCTCAGGTCTCCGGGCGCCTGATCCAACTGGGCGCAAAGGTCACCGTGCTCGACGATTTCACCACGGGTCGTGAAGAACTGGTGCCCGCCGGGGCGGTCCTTGTGCGCGGCAGCGTCACCGACGGTGCGCTGGTTTTGAAACTCGCGGCGGAAAGCGACTACATTGTGCACATGGCTGCGCGGGTGCTGGCGTCCTCCACTTCCGATCTCCATTCTGACAGTCAGGTCAACATCGGCGGCATGATCAACGTCCTCAGTGCCGCACGGGAGCATTCCGCGAAGGTGAAACGGGTGATCTATTCGTCCACCACGTCGATCTACGGCAATGCCCGCTCATTGCCGGTGCACGAGGACGAGAGGCCAAACATTCTCTCTCCCTACGCCGCTAGCAAGTTTGCGGCGGAGTCCTACTGCAATGTCTTCTATGAAATGTTCGGCACGCCGGTCTCCATCGTGCGGTATTCCAACGTCTACGGTCCGCACCAGTCGCCGAGGAATCCCTACTGCGGGGTGATTTCTAAATTTTTCACCGCCTGCTATCAAAATGAACCCATGTGCATCCACGGGAGCGGCATGCAGACCCGGGACTTCACGTTCGTGGAGGATGCGGTGACGGCGACGCTGCTGGCGGGGGTGGTGCCGCGAGCGGAGGGCTCCATCTTCAATGTCGGCACCGGCGTGGAGGTGAATATCGTTCAACTCGCCGAGGCCATCGACAAAGCCGCCGGGACGAACGTCGGATACAAATTCATTGACCGGCGCGACATCGACAACGTGACCCGGCGCGTCGTGAACGTGGAGCACGCGCGCCAGATTCTCCGCTGGGTGCCGAATGTGGGACTCGCCACGGGACTGAAACGCACTCACGAGTGGCTGTTGCAGGACCGCGCACGCGCCTGAAACTTACCCATGACCACGATCGCCGACATTGCCGCTTTTCTTGAAGCGGAAGCCGCTCTGGAATATCCCGGGGACTGTGCGCCGGATACCGTGATCTCGGGACCGGCCGGGCAACTGCCGCTGATCTTTATCGGCATGACGGTCAGGGATCCGGTTTCCATGCTTCGTTCGGCGCAGGCCGGGCTGGCGATCGTCGACCGGCATTTTATGGAAAAGTGCCGGGACTCGCTGACGGCGGGGATCGTGGGGGCCGTCATCTGGAGCAGCAATCCGCGTCTCGATTTCTGCCGGGTGCTCGAGCGGTTTTATGCTCCTCCGCGACCCTCCGGGATCCATCCCACGGCGGTCGTCTCTCCCTCTGCGAGGATCGGCGAGCGCTGCGGCATTGGTCCAGGATGTGTGATCAGCGATGGCGTGGAGATCGGCGATGACACCGTCCTTGTCGGGCGCGTCTTTGTTTACAGCGGCACGCGGATCGGCAGCCGGGTGACGATCCATGCCGGAGCGGTGCTGGGGGCCGACGGATTTGGCTATGAAAAACGCCCGGACGGGAGCTGGCAGAAGTTTCCCCACTTTGGCGGCATCGTCGTGGAGGATGACGTGGAGATCGGTGCCAATGCCACCATCGACCGCGGGTCGCTGGGCGATACGATTCTCCGGCGCGGTGTCAAAATCGACAATCTCGTGCACATCGCTCACAATTCCCAAACGGGAGCGGATACCCTCATCATCGCCGGGGCCGTCGTATGCGGCGGTGCTAAAATCGGGGAAGGCTCCTGGCTCGCTCCGCATTCGTGCATCCGGGAAAAGTCCACGGTCGGCGGCGGCGCCACGATCGGCATGGGAGCGGTGATCAACGGCGACGTGGCTCCCGGCAGTACCATGGTGGGCTGGCATGCGCGGCCTGCGCTTGCGACGAAACGGATCTTTACTTTCCTCCAGCGCATCGCCGAAGCCGATCCCGCCTCCACCCCCAAACCCAGTCAGCCATCATGAACCGTTCTGAATTTCTCCTCGAACTCGACAACGTCATCGAAGCCCGCCCCGGCACGCTCAAAGGGGACGAAAAACTGGCGGACCTCTCTGAATGGAATTCGCTGGCCGTGATTTGTTTCATCGCGATGGCGGATGAAAAACTCAAAATGCAGTTGTCAGGAAAAGACATCGCCGCCTGTCAAAGCGTGAGCGATCTCGAGCATCTCCTGGGCGATCGCATCACTCCATGAGTCACCCGTTCAGTCTGGAGGGAGCGAGGATTCTTGTTACCGGCGCTTCCGGCGGGCTTGGCAGGGCCACGGCGGTCCTGGCGGCGCAGATGGGCGCTCAAGTGATCCTCACAGGCCGCGATGCGGCACGGCTGGAGGAAACGCGGACACAACTGACAGGAGAGGGCCACCGCGTGGAACCGCGCGATCTGCGGGACACCGCCGGCATCCCGCAGTGGATGGCGGGGCTCGCGGAGAGCGGTCCGCTGGCTGGTCTTGTTCATGCCGCCGGCATTCAAATCGTGAGGCCGCTGCGTCTTTTGGACGACGCGGTATTCAATGAAACCATGGCGGTGAATCTGAACACGGCGCTGGCTCTCACCAAAGGCTTCCGGCAAAAGACTGTCAGGGCTGCCGATGGCAGCATCGTTCTCTTCTCCTCCGTTATGGGGCTTGCCGGTCAGCCGGGACAGGCCGCCTACTCGGCCAGCAAAGGCGCGCTGATCAGCATGTGCCGCTCGCTGGCGCTCGAACTGGCGCCGGAGAAGATTCGAATTAACTGCGTGGCACCAGGCCTGGTGGAGACGGAAATGGCCGGTCGTCTCAAAGAAACCCTGCCTCCTGCGCAGTTCGAGGCCGTCACCGCCATGCATCCGCTGGGACTGGGGAGCCCGGGGCAGGTGGCCGCTCCCGTGATCTTCCTGCTCTCCGCCGCTGCGGCGTGGATCACGGGCACCACTCTGGTAACGGACGGTGGCTATATGGCCCGCTGAGCGAAGCCTTTCGATCAAACGTTATGACGCGCGCGGAATTCCTGCTTCATCTCGATAAGATTGTCGAGGCTGTCCCCGGCACGCTCAAAGGTGACGAGCAGTTGTTGGATATTCTTGAATGGGATTCGGTGGGAGTGCTCAGTTTCATGGCCATGGTGGACGAGAAATTCCGGATCCAGCTTTCCGCGAAAGACATCGCCGGGTGCAAAACGGTGAACGATCTCGTGGCACTCCCCGGAGACCGGATCACGCCTTGAACAGGCGTTTAGTTTAAAACGCAGCGGGACAACCGCTGCCGTATCTCTTATGTTATGAACGCAACGATTGCAGGCATCGAGTATCATCTTCCGGAGAAAGTGCTGACCAGTGCCGGACTGGCGGCGGAATTTCCAGGCTGGTCGGTGGAGAAGATTCAAAGCAAGACCGGGATCGAGGAGCGCCGTATTGCCGGCGATGAGGAATTTGCGTCGGATCTCGCGGTGCAGGCGGCGGAGAAGCTGTTCGCCGGAGGCATCGCCCGTGATTCCATCGATGCGCTGCTCTATTGCACGCAGTCGCCGGACTATTTTCTGCCCACCACTGCCTGCCTCCTCCAGGACCGGCTGGGACTGCCGACTACGATCGCGGCACTCGATTTCAATCTTGGCTGCTCCGGTTACATTTACGGGCTCGGTCTCGCGCGCGGCCTGATTCAAAGCGGTCAGGCGAAGCGGGTGCTCTTTCTCACGGCGGAAACCTACAGCAAATTCATTCATCCCGGCGACCGCAGCGTGCGCACTCTTTTTGGTGATGCCGCCGCCGCCACTCTTGTCGAGGCACGCGAGAGTGCCGGCCTGGACGGTCCCTTCGTCTATGGCACCGACGGCAGCGGCGCGCAAAACCTCATCGTTCCCGCCGGCGGGATCAGAAAACCGCAGGCGCAGAACGCGGAAGTCATTACAGACGATGCCGGCAACCAGCGGACGGAAAACCATCTCTACATGAATGGTCCGGAGATTTTCAATTTCACTCTCCGCATCGTTCCGGCTACGGTGGAGTCTCTCCTGACAAAATCAGGCCTCGCCCTGGCGGACATCGATCTCTTCGTCTTCCATCAGGCCAATCAGTATATGCTGGAGCACTTGCGGAAGCGCCTCGGAGTGCCGGCGGAAAAGTTTCTCGTGTCCATGCAGAAGTGCGGAAACACAGTATCCTCCACCATTCCGATCGCGCTGCGGATGGCGCAGGATGCAGGGCAGTTGCAGGATGGCATGAAGATCATGCTGCTGGGTTTTGGAGTTGGCTATTCGTGGGGCGGCACGGTGATGACCTGGAAGGCAGGCGAATAACATGGGCAAACGGAAGAGTATCCCGTCCATTTTGATTCTTGCAGAACTCACCGTTGGAAACCCAACCGTGTCGCTGCTTTGCGATGCCCTTCGGGCGGATTGGAATGTGACACTTGCGGCACCGGACGGAGAAGAGGGCGCGGCAAGCCATCGTGCGGCGAAAGGCATCACGATTGGCCGGGACCCGTGGGTTTTCCGGGCCCTTCGGGCGGTGCGCAGGCTGTTCCGGAAAGAGCCCGCCGGGGTGGTGCCCCCTCCGGGTGTGATCCTTCCCTTTGGATTGGAGACGCTGCCTTCGGTTCAAAACTGGGGACGCTTCGAATGGCTGCGGTACGGGTTGCATTTCATTTTCAAGATTCCGGCCGCAGTCTGCCGTGCATCCATGGAAC
>DATAIE010000152.1:0-2816 GCA_036262875.1 Verrucomicrobiales bacterium | reverse complement strand
ATCCCCCCGGCGACTCCTCCGAGGCCGAAAATCAAAAGTGTCAGGAAAGCTGTCTTCCAGTGTTGCATGGGGTCAAATATCAAAACTCCAGATCATCCAGGCTGGCCGCGGACAGCCCGCCATCCTGTTCCCCGCCTGTGTGAGAGGTCAGCCATTCTTCGCTGAAAACATCCGCCGCGCTGCGTCCGCTCCACAGCGCGATCGCCACCACGGCGAGAGCCGCGGCGGCCAGGGGCCGCCATGACGTGAGTGAGAAAACCGCCTCTGCCCAGGACTCCGGGCGGGCGATCCTTTTCAGCACCCGGGCCTCCATTCCCCGCGAGGCATCGCAGACCCATGCCGCGGGCCGGGAGTCTCCCGCAGCCTCCCGCAGCAGGGCATCGAGTTTGCCATCGTCAGGCGTCTTCATATTGCTTCAGCAGATCTTTGAGTTTCAGGCGGGCCCGCATGGCCCGCACTTTGACGTTCGACTCACTCCAGCCCGTGAGTTCCGCCACCTCGGCCACGGAGCGTTCATCCAGGTGCAGCAGCGTCACCACCATCCGGTCCTTTGGTTTCAGAGCCTCCAGTGCCGGACGCAGCCTTTCCGCCGCTTCACGGCCTGACGCCTCAGCCTCACCGGAAAGATCCGGCACCCGGGCCAGGCTTTCCGGTTCCTCCGAACCCGCAAAAACAGCCCGCCTCCGCCGCCGGCGTTTGATGTGCGTGAGGCACGTGTTCACCGCCACCCGCGACAGCCAGTGGGGAAACGGCGCGTCGAACCGGTAAGTCTTCAATCCCTTCCACACATGCACAAAGATATCCTGCCCCAGATCATCCAGTTCCGCCGGGCTTTGGACATACCGGGAAGCCATCCCCAGCAGCCGTCCTTTGCACGCCCGCATGATCACCCGGAAGGCATCCTCATCGCCCGATTGTGCCGCCCGGATGACATCGGAAGGCAGCGCAGTTTCCTCGCAGTCGGAAAACAGCGGTCGAACGTCGCAGGCAGGCAGGGGGAAAGGGATGACCAAAGCAGCAGTCATACACCGGTAATGAGCGGCGGAATGCCCGGCCCGTTACAACTATTTCCGGTTTTCCGCGGCCTCCCTGTTCCCCGTCACTGTTTTTGCGTCTCTTTCAGCAGTTCCTTCGCTTCCGGCACGGAGGAATTGTCCGGCTCATGCTCAAGAAAGGCTTTCAGAAGAGGGACAGCTTCGTCCCGGCGACCCAGTTTTACCAGAGCGCGGGCCAGCAGCAATTTGAGTGAAAAATTTTCCGGACGTGCTGCGCAAACTTCCGCCGAGGCTGTCCGTGCGGTTTCCCAGTCCTCCCTCAGCGTTGCCGCCATCGCCGTAAACAGTGAGCGGCTCGCCGGACTGCCGATCGCCTTCTGCATGGCCGCCACAAAAGCGGGCGGAATCAGGGCGGGCTCTTTCAACAGAGTGGCCAGCCGCACTGCGCGTTTGGCATCGTCCTCATTTTCCTCCGCCCAGGATGAAGTGACGAGGGCCGGAATCATCTCGCGGGCCCGCGCGGCGGCGATTTCCGCCTCCTCATTCATCCCGGCCGCCCTCCAGGCGGGGATGCTTGTGGAAAGCGCAGGCGGTTCCATCAGTGCTTCCGGCGGCTGGCTCGAAAGAAATTCTTTGAGCGCGTCCCTGTCGCCCCGGGCCAGCAGCACGGACACCAAATGCTGACGGGCGGTCGCCCGGGTGGGTGTGCTTTTGAGGTTTTCAAACGCCTGCCGCCATTCCGCGGGCTGTCCGCTGCCGGAGCGGATTTGCAGCATCAGATCGAGCCAATTCAATGCTTCCGCCGTTTGCGGAGCTCCCGTCAGCTTTCGCAAAGGTGCCAGTACCGTCATCACCTCCTTCCGGACCTCCGGATTGTCCATATCGCAACTCGAGGTGCCCAGGCAGACCAGTATCATCCGGTCAGCGTCACTGGCCGCGCTGGCGGCGAGGGTCCGGAACATTTCAAAACGGCCGGCATCCAGTTCGGCAATGGAGGGCAGTTCCTCCATGCGGGCCAGCCAAAACAACAGAGAGGAACGGTCGAATGTATCCTGTCTCACCATACTGTCATACAAGCGGGTGGCGTCCTCTTCGGACAAACTGCGCTCCCGGCGGCGCGTGAAGACCTTCGGTGCCTGTCCCTCCGGAACGGGATGCGCTTTGAGCCACTCATTGCGCATCGCCTCATGGACCGGAGCCGTTTCAGAGAGCCGGTTGATGGTTTTCAGCAAACTCATCAGCAGCACCGGTTTTTTGGATTCGTAGGAGGGATCGTATTTGGCCTTGCCGGCCGCTTCGTAAATCCGGCGCGCGCTGTCCTTTCTCCCATGACCGGCAAGATGCCCGGCGAGATGGTTCAGCACCAGGGCACTGACAAGTTCGAGAGGCTCCTTCAGAATTTCCTCCGCCGCTTTTTCCAGCCCCCCGGAGTCAGAGAGAGACAGGGAGTGCAGTTTCATCACCGCATCCACCTGACGCGCCTGCATCGGTGTAAGGATTTTCCGGACCGGGCTGTCTTTCAATTGAAGTGCGAAGGGGCCTGCATCGTTGTCCTCGGCACCCAGCACTGTAGCCTGATAAAAAGATCCGCGCAGTCCGGCGGAAATGGACGCCTCCTCCACGAGCGCCTTTGTCCATGCCACCGCCACCGCCTCATCCGGAGCAAAGCGCGCGCAGGAATAACAGAGAAAAAGAAGAGCCTGATTGCGGTCCTCGACCGGCAGCGCGGGATCCGCTGCGACCAGCGTCGCCAGTTTGAATTTCTCCGTCGCAGGCAGCGGACCGCTGATCGAGAGCAACTGCGTCAAATCCCCCTCCTTC
>DATAIE010000151.1:0-4019 GCA_036262875.1 Verrucomicrobiales bacterium | reverse complement strand
CATTCGTCCAGCTCGGGCGGTGTCATTTCATAGGCGGAGGACATGGGCAGGAGATTGATGGCCGCCGGAAGTGAAAATCACCGGGTTATCGCACGGTGTATTTCCTTCCAGTGCGGCGCATCTATTTTCACGGCATCTTTTGTGTCCGCACGGCACGCACCTTTTCGTCCGGGGAGGGACCGACTACAAAGCCGGTGCCAGGGTTTCCGGAGACCTGGCGGTCCTTGGCGTTTGTATCGCCCAGCGTCTTCAGCAGAGCGGCGAGCAGCGCGGGGATCCATACGCGCGGGTTGGCGAGCGTGTCCTCCGGCAGGGCCAGCCACGCGCCGCAGAGGACGGTGAGCGTCGTTAGGATGCCGGTGAGGGTGGAGCGCCAGTTGACGCCGAGGAGTTTTTCGATGGCGGTTTTCATGAGGGTTGTTACACGGGTGGCGGAACGGCTCTGGAGGGAAATGACTGCTGGCGCTGAAACACAGCGCGCGCGCCGCAGGGCTCCACGGGACAGGATTTGAAGAGGGCGATGTCCGTTTTCACGACTTCCAGTTCCCGGCGGATGGCGTCGCGGTCGCGTTCGCAGTCGTCATAGCGCTGGGAGAGCTTGGCGTGATCGGCGGAGAGCTTGCGCCACATGGCGCCAATGGCCGCGATGAGCGCGGCCACGATGGTGGTGAGGATGGGATCCATATCAGGAAAAGACGACCGCCACCGGCGCGCCCACCACATACCACACGAACCCGTGGGACCGCAGACGAACGGAGGAGCCCCTGGTGCTCAGCGTGAATCCATTGGAGTAGGTGGTGCCATTGTACACGATGGAACTGCCGGAGAGATAGACGGTGTTTCCGTTAGTGGAGGACCTGGAGACGACATCCAGTTCGACTCCATCCGCGCCGGCTGTCAGCGTAAGGCTCGTGGTGAGCACGGACGAATCCATGACGATCAGCGATTCCCCCGCCCAGAGGGCCGAGCCATTGTAGATCAGAAGACTCGTGCAGGGAATGTCCGAAGGCGCGATGGGACGGAAATAGGGATTGTCCGCTCCCCCGGTGGGCGGACCGGCGAAGAAGTAGTTCGCCGGTTGCTCGCCGGTGAGGCCGTAGAGCGTGACAGGCGGAGGGGGAACCAGGATGGTGCTCATGGGAAGCGCAGGAGGAGCCGTTGATTTACAGTGCCGCGCGGTGGATTACGGTGCGGTGTATCGGATGATAAGCATCGGCTTTCGCGCCTGCGTGGCTGATTCCGACGAATCCCACTGAAAGCCGTCGCCGGTGGATTCCTCATACGCGAGGACGGCCCAGCCTTGATTCGGCAGCGTGCCGTCCACCCAGCCCTGGACCGTGGCCACGGGCACATTGTGAGTGACAAAGCCGGTGTAGCCGTCGAACGCGCTGGGCAGGAAAACACAGTCCGGTGTGTAGGCGGCCTCGGCATCATCGCAGGTGACGCCGGAGGTGAGCGAGTTCCACGTGGACGCGGCGGACCAGGAGGAAATCATGCGATGGAGTTCCCAGCCTTTTCCCTCGGTGTTGTCATAGAGCACGAGCTTTGCCCCGACGATGATGGAGCCGGCGGGCACGCCGCTGAGGTCGCTGAACTTTACGAGCCCCTGGCGGTCGCCATTGGCGCCGGTATGTCCGGACAGAGAACCGGGCGTGCCGGGCACGGACGTGAAGGCGCGGCGCAGGCGAATGTTATTCCCTGATACTGTATCCACCGGCCATACACCATTGTAGGCCGCCACGGAGCAGCCGCTGAGCAGGGCGGTATTGCCCGCCGTCATGCCGGTGGCCGCGCTGCACACGCACTCGATCTGTGTGCCTCCGCTGAAGGAACCGATGCTGGAAATGGTGAGGACGGTGCCATTATAATCCACATCCGTGACAAGGGAGGCGGTGGCGCTGTTGTCCGCCGTGGGAGTGGCGGAGCCGAGCATGGTATCCGCGCAGCCTGTGTAGCCGGCCAGCCCGTTTTGCAGCACAAGGGTGGTGACACTGCGTTTCACCGCAGTGTATTTTACCAGCGGGTTCGTGGTGGTGCCGTAGGTGCTGTAGTATTCCCCGATGCTGTAAAGGTCCACGCCGTCCCAGCCGAACTCGACGCACTCCCGCTGCGGGAAGGAGGGAGGATTGCTGTGCGGATAGTTCAACCCGCCACCGCTGTCCGCCGTGAGCAGCCGCGGTGCCCCCGCCAGCGCCTGGCCGATCGTCTGGCCCGGCACGACGCTCCAAAGGAAAAGACCCGTGCCGCCCCGGCCGGAGGGCCCGGGATAGGGATGGCCGTAATTGCACAGCACCACCTTGCTGCGGTCCGGACTGATGCTGCCGCCCGTGACACAGCCGTTGTTTCCGCTCGGGGTGACGGAAATCGCGAGACTGATGGACCAGTCCGTCTTTGTGCCGGAACCGCCAATTGTATCCACATTCAATGTGAGTGTATTTCCGGAAACGGAAGTCACATCGCCCTCCATGTAGTTGGCGGCTCCCGAGTCGGAGGATGCGCGCAGCCGCATTCCGACGGGATAGGCGAGGCCAACGGCAGTGGTGAACACTTTGCTGCCGGTGCCGATCGCGAGGCTGGTGGTGGAGGTATCCGTGGCAAGTTTTCCGGCGTAGGTCAGCGTTTGCGTGCCGGAGTAGGTCGCCGCGTGAGGGAGGCTGTAGATTTGGGCGGGAAAGATCCGCTTTGTGATGATATACAGCGTACCATCGTTAGGGTCCGCAAGCAGGCACTCCGCGTCCTTTTGCGCCGGCGTATTCCCCGCAGGATACTGACAGGTGATGGCGGTGATATTGCCGCTGGAGATGGTGCTGTCGCTGCCAGTGATGACGGGCTCCACACAGCGATAGATAACGACGGTGCTGCGGGCACTCGCGTTATCGCCGATATCGCCCATGTAGAGATAATTGACGCCGCCAATGCGGGCGCTGGCACAGTCTTCGAAGTCCGACTGCGTCACGCCCTGCAGCGTCCAGCTCCCGGCGGTGGCGCCCGTGGCCGCATTGACCGCGAGGAAAGTATTCGGTCCGCCGGAGTCCTGCTCCATCCACAGGTAGCCGTGGTTCGCCGGTTCGTTAGGGCGAGCCATGCCGCTGGGCTCCGGAAACGAGGTGGAGAGATTGCCGACGACAACTCCCTGGAAGTAATCGCCGCCCGTGGCGGGGGTGACCGGGGGGGCCTTGCACGTAACGATGGAGGACAGCAGCAGGCAGAGGCAGACGGGCGGTTTCATCAGGAGGCGAGGGTGGGCTGGCGGGCGTACATGATCACGAGCTCGACATCGGAGGAGGATTGTGTGGACGTGTCGTTCGTGCCATCGGAGCCATCGCGGGCCAGTTTCACCACCGCGAGATGACCCGGTGTCAATGACGCCGCCCATCCTGTTAGGGAAGTGTAAGTGCCTGCGGTGGGAACGAACTCGATATCTCCCGCCGCGCCGCTGCCGTCGCCGGTGAAATTCAGTGAGATTTCGTTCGAGAACGTCGGGGAGTCCCCCGCCCCGCTCGCCCCGAGGTCGGCGATACTGAGCTTGTAGGCGTGCTTCGCTGTGTCGGCCCCCCCCAGCCGGAAGGCAAGACTGGCCCCCAGCTCCACCGATGTGGCCAGATCATACGGCACACGGAAACGATAGAGCGCGAAGTTCCCCGCCTTGCCCGCCGAGGCCGAAAAGATCGCGTGCCCGTAGGTGGGGGACGTCGACACCGGTTCGATGACTGCGCCCGTGCCGTCCACCTGATGAGGAAATGCGAGCCGGAGTTCATCGTAGAATTTGATATCGGACGTCAGCGCGACCGTGCCGGATTTGTCCGGAAAAACGAGCGTGCGGTTAGCAGTCCCTGGGAATGAGAAAGAAGCGGTGTATCCGAAGTCATTTTGGATTTGAAGGGGGATGGCGTCAAATTGGGATTGAGAGGCACGGACGCCGACGGCTCCGGTAGCGCTTCCATAGCCGACGATTCCGACACAGTAGGTTGTGCTGGCGTCCGCCGAAATCGCAGTGCTCGTGGCTCCGTCGGCTTGGA
>DATAIE010000150.1:0-2538 GCA_036262875.1 Verrucomicrobiales bacterium | reverse complement strand
TCGCCCCTGAATCACCTCGTTCAGGAGCGCAAAGGCCGGCTCTGAAAGATCATACCGCTGCACGATAAACTCCCGCCGGCTGAAGGCCACCCAGGACGGCTCTGCGTCCGGAGGAGCGACATCCTCCCCTTCCCCGGCCTGGCGCAGAGCCGTATAAAACGAGTTCACCGGAAAACGGAAATCCGCCACGTGGAGCGCCGGCGAGGGAACCAGCCACACATCGTCCCAGGATTCCGGGGGGATCTGCGAAAGCGTTTCCGCTGTCAGGGCCGGCTGTCCTTCCATGCCGGGACCGTCGAAGGTTTCATACACCGCCCATTCCATGCGGGCGAGGTCCACCAGCAGTTCCGGCCAGTCAGGGCCTTCCGATGCGGGGGCCACTCCGGCATCCTCCTCCGCCTGCGGGCGGGAACTTTCGAGCCACGCCGGAAACCGCCGGCCAAGATGGTGGAGCGTGTAACTGCGTGACGGGATCGACTGAAGATAGTCGAAGGCGAACGAATCAAACGTGTCCTCCCCCAGAAACTTCTTCATCATCGGAAAGACCTCCCCCATGCATTCGATGAGCCTCGCGAAGTAGGCGTCGGCGTAGACGGAAAGCCGGCTCGCGGCGTCCAGCGCATGGGACCGCGTCAGGTTCGCGTCGATGGTCTCTTCCCCGCCCTCTGCCGCTGCCGCACCGGCCGCCACTCCCTCCGGATGTGAAATGACCGCCTGAAACCAGCGCTGCATCCTCTCCAGTTGAGTCGAGGCCTCAGCATCGTTGTGATCCGCGCCGGAACTCATGCGACCTCGACCATCGAATGATGCAGCGGGTGCGGCACCGCCGACGCCGCCACCGGCTCTTCACGGGAATCGAACGGCGGCACCACGGTCAGATTCTCAGACATATACTGTTTCGCCTTCAGCACTTCGGCATGCACAACCTCGAACGGCGGAATTTTCGCATCCCATTCGAGAAGCGTGGAAACCCCACCCGTGCGCAGATGCGCCAGGCGGTAGAGCTCCCATACGGGATCGATCACGTGACCGTCGTGAGTATCGATGATGTGCGTTCCGAGATTCGTGTGTCCCGCGAGGTGCATCTGCACGATACGCTCTGCGGGCAGTGCCCTGATGAATTCGTAGGGATCAAAGTCGTGATTTACACTGGAGACGTAGACATTGTTCACGTCCAGCAGCAGCCCGCAGTCCGCCTCCTCTGCGAGCCGGGAAATGAACTCCCACTCCGGCATGGTGGAGTCCTTGAATCCCACGTAGCTGCTCGGGTTTTCCAGCACGAAGGGACGCTCCAGGAAGTCCTGCACCTGGCGGACCCGCTCAATGACGTGGCGCAGCGAAGCCTCGGTCAGCGGCAGTGGAAGAAGATCGTGGGTGTTGACTCCCGCCACGCCCGTCCAGCACACATGGTCTGAAATCCACCCGGGCTTCACGTCCCTGGCGAGGGCTTTCATCTTTCCGAGGTACTCAAAATCGAGAGGATCCGTGCTGCCGATGGAGAGAGAGACTCCGTGCATCACCACCGGATAACGCTCCGCGATCTGATTGAGCACATGACGCGGACGCCCCCGCGAATCCATGTAGTTTTCAGTAATAACCTCAAACCAGTCCACCTCCGGATTCTCCGCGAGGATGTGCTGGTAGTGAACCGTGCGCAGGCCGACACCGAGGCCGAGATTGGCATGTCCTAGGCGGGGGGCAGTCATAAGGGAAACGGACAGCGAAACGGGTTGGGGAAAAGAGCAAAAAGAACCGGCGGGCATCTGCCGTGGTCAGCAAAACACCCGCCGGTCACACGATAGTTACCTGATACCGGAATCAGGCCTTGGGAGCAGCGCCCACTTTCTTGCCAGCCTTCTTCATCGCGGCTTCGAACGTGCCGCGGGCTTTCTTCCAGGAGGCTTCCTTCAGGGGCACCGCGCAGGCACCGGTGCCTTTGCAGGAGTTTTCGCCCGGGTGACCGCCGCAGCCGCCCTGGCCCTTGCAGTCATTCTTGGCGTGGCAGCTGTGGGCGGAAGCCGTGGCGCATTTGCCCGTGCCGGCGCAGTCGTTGTCTCCGCCTTTTCCTTTGCCCTTACAGGTGTTGATGCCGCGGCAAACGTGGTTGTCCTGCATGATGTTGGCAGGGTCGGACTTCTTCTCGTCCTTCTTGGGAGCTTCCTTTTTCGGCGCTTCCTTTTTGTCATCGGCCCGGGCCACGGTGCCGGTGAGGAGACCGCCGAGCGCGGCGGCGGCGAGGAATTTCCGGCGGGACAGGGATTTGTCTTCGAGATTCATGGGATTTGCTCAGTTGGTTGGTTGGTGTGCTTATCGTTACCGTGCCGCCTGAATACCAGGCTGCGCCGAATCCGACACGCCATCCTCCTAATAAATTCCGGGAGAAGCCAGCTTTTTTGCGGCCTACCGCCGATGCGTAGCTCCCGGGTTTTCACCCGTGTCCAAAGGCTCATTCCGGGAGGCCGGCGTTACGAAAACGTCACTCCGGATACGGGATTCCTGAGATTTCAAAATTGACAACGCCGGGCCGATTTCATCGAA
>DATAIE010000149.1:0-7904 GCA_036262875.1 Verrucomicrobiales bacterium | reverse complement strand
CAGCATTGACTGGATGGAGGCGCCCACCCCGCAGCGGTTGTCGAACGCCTTGCTGACAAACATGTCAGGGTTTGCGAGAGGGGTGAATTCGCTGAATGGAGCCACCGGATCGCCGATGCTCACGCCCCAGTTCTCCGCCTCTTCACGGCTGGAGGCACCGATGTCGATGCAGAGCTGATCCATCGTCATCAGTTTGTCCTTCTGACTGTCCGTGAGGAAGTGCGGAGGAGTGCTGCCGATCACCCCCAGGATTTCCCGCCCGCTCCTTGTCAGGATGCGCACTCGCTGCGCCACCATCGTGTGGGTCCACCAGCCGCCGAGGCCGGTGATTTTCAAAAACCCCCGGGCCGTGATGTTCTGTACCGCAAATCCCACTTCATCGAAATGCCCCGCCACCAGCACCCGCGGCGATCCTGGCGGGCCGGGGAGTTCGCATGCCGTGCTGCCCAGTTTGTCAGTCGAAAAGGTGCCGCAGCCCGCGAGGCGCTGTCGGAAAATGGCCCGCACCGCATCCTCGGAGCCGGGAATGCCGTGGGCTTCAGTCAGTTCCTTCAGGAGTGAAATCGCATCGTCTCGCATGGGGCCGGAATGCAGACGATTTCCCCGGTTTGTCCAGGGTGGAGCGCGGGATTCCGCGGCTTTCCTCAAAAAACGCAGATTTTTTTCAATCAAAGCCGCCGGAGAAACGATCAGCGAATTGAATAGCAGGCCGGGTTGGGCAGTCCAAGCCGGTCTCAGCTGTTCGCGTCCTCCGTCCGCCTATGAAACTCCTTCACAGTCTTCTTTGTTTTTGTCTTCTGAGTCCGTCGCTGCTCCGCGCTCAGGCCGGGATGGAAGCGCGTACCGCCCTCGTCATCGGCTGTGACTACGCCGGCACCCCCCATCGGCTCCCCAGCCCCGCCAAAGATGCCCGGGATATGGCCGCAAAGCTCACCCAACTGGGGTTCGTGGTCACTCTTCGAATCAATCCGGAACTGAACGAATTTGAAAAAGTGACCAACGAATTCTCCGGCAGTTTGAAAGTGAGAAAGGGAGTGGGACTGTTCTACTTTTCCGGCCACGGGGCTCAGGTGGATGAACGCAACTATTTGATCCCCCACAAAGCGGAGCTTAACTTCCGCGAGGATCTCCGCACCCGCGCTTATGCGGCCCAGGATGTCGTCACGCGGATGGAGGCGGCGGGCAGTCGCTTGAATCTTCTGTTCCTGGATGCCTGCCGGACAAACGAGCTTTCCTCATCAACGTCCAAAGACCTCACGAAAGGTTTCGCGGGAATGGAGGCTGCCTCCGGCATGTTGATCAGCTTCGCTTCGGCCCGGAATGCGGTGGCTATCGACACCGGTGCCGGTTCCGTTTATACCAATGCCCTGCTCGCCCACATCGCCACGCCGTCGATTTCGGTGCTGGACATGCTCACCCGCGTAAGCGCTCAGGTGAAAAAAGAAACTTTTGGAAAGCAGATTCCTTTTATGGAAGTGGGTTTGGACGGCACGTTTGCCTTTGCGCCTAACGCCAGCGCCGTGCCGCCGGTGTCTTTGGTGGCAGGAAATCCGGCCCCGTCCCTTTCCGGTCTTTCATCGCCAGCCTTCCGGACACAGCTTTCCGGTCTCCCGCTGCCTTCGAATTCCCGGCCCCTTGCGTCATGGAGCGCGGACAGCCTTTTAACGACAAATGCTTTTTCGGATCTCTACCAGATTGGAAGCGAGCACCCTGCCCCTGCTGCCGGTATCCGTCCGTTCTCAAGTACGCTGCCGCCTGCAAGCACCGGCACCGTTCAGACGCCGCCGTGGCGTGCACCCTATAATCTCAGTCCGGGTAATCCGCCGGTCCGTTAGCGAGGCCCACCTATCAAATCCTCCGCTGCCTTGAGTGCATCCTCCAGCGGGAGTCCCTCCATGGTGCCGTCGCGTGAAACGACCACCCGGTGCGGCTCATAATGGCGACCCCACTTTTGCGCCACGGTGGGACCGAAAAGACAAACGGTGGGGCTGCCTGCCGCAGCGGCGAGGTGATTGAGTCCGGTGTCGTTTCCAATGTAAACGGCGAGTTGGGACATCATCCGGACCGTTTCCGGAAATTTCTCGCCGGTGGCGTCAAACGCGACGGGATGCTTCATGTGGCGCAGCATGACATCCGCCGGTTCCCGTTCGTCGGGGCCGCCAATGAGGACGATGCGGGCATTGTGACGCTCCACCAGGGCATCCGCGAGAGTGGCCATGCGATCAAGAGGCCAGCGCTTGGGGACATTTGAGGCTCCGGGCTGCATGCCGATGAGCGGTCCATCGCCCGGTGGAGGGAAACCGGGCGTCGGCGGAATCCGCGCAGGATCGAAATTCAACACGGGGCGGTTCGGCCAGGGCTCGCCGTGAAAATCGGGAGCGAGGAGTTGGAGCAGGCCGAGCGTCGATTCCGACTCCTGCTTACACTTGTCGAACAGGATGTGATCCGTGAGCATGAACCCGCGGCCGTCGTGTTTGAAGCCCACGCGGCGTCTCCCTTTGCACAGCATCGCGGTGAGACCGGTGCGGAAGGAACGATGGACCAGAAAGATGATGTCGAATCCGCCTTTCCGCCGTTCCTGCCATGCGAAGCGAAAAGAGTCCGCGGTGATCTTCCTTGAGTTCTTCGCGTTGCGGAGGGTCGAATTGGGGCCGTAGGGCACCACGTTCACACCCTCCAGTTCCGGATCGAGAGAGAGGACAATCTTTGCTCCCTTGCATGAGAGCACCGTCAGTTCGGCGTCGGGCCACTGACGGTGCACTCCCTTGATGAGAGGCAGCGAGACGATGGCGTCTCCGAGATAACAGTATTTCAGAATAATGAGGATGCGCATGGTCCGTGACTGAGCGGATTTGGGCAGACCGGCGAGTGATTACAACCGCTCAGCGCCGCAGACTTCTGTGATGGCTGAGTCGAGCGCCGCGACTGCCGTGCGGAGCTGTTCCTCCGTGATACAGAGTGGAGGCATGAGAACGAGGGTGTCGCGGACAGGCCGGGTGAGAAGTCCGTGCGCCCGCGCGGTAAGGCAGATGCGGTGGCCGGTTTGTTCCGTCCAGGCGTAAGGAGTCTCCGCGTCCTTCACGATGTCGATGCCGGCAATGAAGCCGCACTGTCGAATCTCCCGGATGTGCCGGGGATGTGCCGCGCGCAGACGGGCCAGCAGTTCCTGGAACAGGGTGATCTTCGGCTGCAATCGTTCGAGCGTTTGTTCTTCGCGGAAGATGGCCAGCGAGGCGAGCGCGGCGGCGCAACCCAGCGGATTGCCCGTGTAGCTGTGACCGTAGAAAAAGGTCTTCAGTTCCGCCGTGGCGCCAAGAAAAGCCCGGAAAACCTGTTCCGTGGTGAGGGTCGCCGCGAGCGGCAGCGTGCCGCCGGTCAGGCCTTTGGCGAGACAGACGAAATCCGGCGTCACGTC
The DNA here is from genome assembly GCA_036262875.1 of Verrucomicrobiales bacterium. Lineage (GTDB taxonomy): Bacteria > Verrucomicrobiota > Verrucomicrobiia > Verrucomicrobiales > V1-33 > V1-33. Next base: position 4,489 of record DATAIE010000149.1, on the reverse strand, counting down.
TTCGTGGTGACAGGCAAACATCCGGCCCGTACGGCCAAATCCCGTCATGACTTCGTCCGCGATCAAAAGGACACCGCGCCCGTCACACCATTGGCGCAACGCCCGCAGCATTCCCTGCGGCCAGGTTTTCATGCCTGCGGCTCCCTGGATCAACGGTTCGATCACCACTGCCGCGCAGAGGTTTGATTCCTCCGCAGGCATGCCTGACAATTCCTCCGGACGGCTGATGAAATGGACGGGCAGGCCCAGCTTGCGAAAGCGGTCATGAAAGGCCGGCACCCCTCCCAGCGACGCAGCCCCCATGGTGTCTCCATGATACGCCAGGTCGAAGGCAATGAAGCGGCAGCGTTCGGGCCTGCCGGACTGCTGCCAGTACTGGACGGCCATTTTCATTGCGCACTCGATGGCGGTGGAGCCATCGTCGGTGAAAAAGACCCGGCTCAGTTTGTCGCCGGGCCACAGGGCGAGCAACTCCGCAGCGAGAAGAATGGCAGGCTCGTTGGTGAAGCCGAGAGCGGAGACATGGGCGATCCGTTCGAGTTGAGCGGTGATGGCCGCGGCAATACGCGGATGTCCGTGCCCGTGAATGTTCGTCCAAATGGTGGAATTGCCGTCGATGTAATCCCGTCCATGCTGGTCGCGCAGCAGGCTCTCGCTTCCGCTCATGATGATCAGCGGTTCATGCTCCGGGGCACACCAGTCCTGCATCTGAGTAAACGGATGCCAGAGATGGGCTTTGTCCAGACGGATGAGTTCAGCGGGGGTAGGCACGCGGCAGGGGAGGGGAAAGGAACCCGTTGAGCAAGGACGAATTGGCTGGATAGCCGCAGGACTCAAGGTTCCCGTATTAAAATGCAGCCCTTAACGGCGTGAATTCGACTTAGCCTGCTCCTGTATTTGTTCAAGATAAGGAAGGCTCTTATCCACCGTAATGTGCTTCAGTGGAGCCGTGTCAACGGGACCGTAGTCCACGTACAAACCTTCAGCGTATGATGCAGGCAGCGACGCCACTAAAACATAGAAACGGGCTTTCATGAATTCATTGGCGGCGTGACCGGCATTGGCGTTGCCGCGAGTGTTGGAGAGGAACGCTCCCACCAATGTGGTTTCCTCTATATTCGCGTATCGCCTGCCGAGCCAAAATGCACTCCATGCAGCGCTTCCGGCAAAAAGGAGCGCGGAGATAAGAAAGACTGTTTTTGTCATATTGATTCCGGTTAAGCCGCCAGCTCATGGCGGTCTTCGTTTTGGAAGAGGTTATTTCAGCGTTGCCAGCCACGCGACCAGATCGCGGATTTCGCGCGGAGTTAGGAGGGCAGCGGCGGAGGGCATGGGGCTGACGGGATCACTCAACGATTTTACAGCATCCGCGTTGATATGGCGGATGCCGTTGCGCGTGGCGAGCAGGAGAGAGGTGTCGTCGCGCTTACGCAGGAGGCCGGTGGAATGGGTGCCATCCTGCAGGGTAACGGTGACCCGTCCGTAACCCTGTGCGATGAGAGACGAAGGCTGAACGAGAGAAGCGAGCAACTGGGTGTTGTTCAGCCGGGAGGCCACCCTGTCGAGTTCCGGGCCGGTGCTGCCGCCTCTTCCGTGCAGGGAGTGGCATTCCGTGCAGTTGAGGAGGCGGCCGGTTTCGAAGAGCAGGCGTCCTTTGTCAGGATCGCCTCCGGTTTCGCAAAGATGCCAGCGGGCGAGGGGATCGACGGCTTCGTCGAGATTGCCTTCGGCGGTCTCCAGCAGGCGGCGGAATTTTCCGCGCGTTGCGATGTCCCGGTGCCGCAGGCCCTCCAGCACTTCGAGCCGGACCATGGGATCGAAGCCGCCGTCGACGAATTTTTTTCCGAGATCGAGCCAGAGCGCCTCAGCCTGCCGGGAATCGAAGCGGAGCGCCATTTGCAGGACGGCCTGCATTTCCTGCGGCGAGCCGGCGGCGAGCGTTTCGTTGATCAACTTGTAACTCGCGGCGGCGTCCAGTTTCATGATGACCGTGCGCGCCGCGGCCCGGAGGCGGGCCGTGCCGTGACCCGGCAGCAGGCCGCGGCTTACTTCGAGGGCTTTGGCCGCGTTCAGTGCGGCAAGCTGCTGGAGCGCATCGATGCGCGCATTGTCACTCTGCGCCCCGTCACCGATCGCCGCGATGAGGGAGTCCAGAGAGGGGGATGTCGCGGGGGGCTTGAGCTTCAGCAAAAAGGGGCGCGCGATTCCCGGGAGCCGGGGCACCGGTGGATCGAAGCGTCCGTGCACCGCTTCATAAGAGGGCGGGTTGTCCCACGTGGTGAGCGTTTGAATGGCGGCGGTGCGCCATTCCGCCGGCAGCTTCTCCGGAGGCAGTGCCGCGAAGGCTGCGACTGCCGCCGCTTCCGCGGCAGTTCCCGTGCGGAGGGCTGCGGCGAGCGCGCGATGGATGAAATCCCCCTGGATGAGCTCCGGCTGGGCAGTGCATTTTTCCAGCGCCGCTGCCAGCGGCGGATAGCCCGGCAGGATCATGCCATCATAAATCGCCACCGCTGCCGCGAGGACGATTTCCGGATTTTCATCCGTTAGGAAGTCTGCGGTCTGTGCGGCATGGAGGCGGCGCAGTGCATTCAGGGCGGCGGTTTTGAAATGCGGTGAGGTGCTCGCGCGGCCGCGGGCGGACAGTTCTGCGGGAGTGAGCACGCGGGAGAGGGCATAAGTGAGTGCATGGCGGAGAAACGGATCGCTGTCCCCGCAGGCTGTCAGTGCTGCGATGAGGGCCTCCGCACTGCCTGGCGGACGAAGCCGGGCGATGGCACAGGCGGCTTCCACCCGCACGTCGGGAGCTGGGTCCTTCAGCATTTGGATTACCTCCTGCGGCGAACCGTTCTCCATGCTCTCTCCGGCAATGCGCAGGGCCATGGCGCGAATCTCGGGCTCTGCGGAAGTGAAAAGCAGAGTGATTTCATTCAGCAGAAGCGGTTCGGACCGCGCCAGGCTGGCCATTCCCCACACGGCGTTGAGGCGCGACTTCAGCGCGGGCGAGCGTTTGGCAGTGCGGGTGAGGATATCGAGCGATTCCTGAAAACCCTTTGCCGTGATCGCCTCGCGGGCCCGCCATTTGACGAGGGGATGAGGGTGTTCGAGCAGAGCGGGCAGCTCCTTTGCCGGGCGCAGGTTAATGCCGGCGGCGAGCAGAGCAGCGCCTTCCGACCATGCGGGGGATGCCTCCTGAGCAGGCAGCCGGCAAACGCGCGCGGCCGTCGGTTCCGCCGACGCTCCGCGGTTCGCCCACAGCAGTGCGCCGTCTGTGGCTGCGGCGACCCCTCCCGCCGCGCCTCCCTGCCACAGAGGAGAGCCGGCGAGAGCGGTAAATCCGGCGCCCGTTTCCTGCAGCGAAACGGGAATGAGTCCTCCCTGCGGGCGACCGTCCGCCAGGATGAAAGATGGCAGCCGGGATACGTCTTTCAACACCGGCGCAACGATGAGGCCCGTGGCCTGCGCCGTGAGAATAGCGGCCTCCGGGAGCATCCATGATGGTCGCTTTCCGGCGGCAAAAACCGACCACCCAGGGATCGCGGCATCCCATCCAAAATCCGCTCCGGGCAGCACGTAGAGCAACCGCGTGGCATTTCCGTCCGGTGCAGCATCGGCGACAAAAATGCGACCGCGCAGATCGACGGCGATGCCCGCGGGATCGCGGAGGCCGGTAGCGATGAGTTCCAGTTCCGAGCCGTCGGGATGACAGCGAAATACCGCGCCGCAGTCCTCAAGGACAAAACGCGGGCCCTCGCTGGTCTGCACCCGGCAGCCGCGGTCGGTCGTGGTGAAGTAAATCATGCCGTCCGGACCTTCCGTGATGGCCCGAATTCCTGGAAGACCGGTGCCGGTGCGGATGCCGAACCCCGTTTGCAGGGGCAGCCGCCGGTCGGCCTTCCGGTCATTGTTATCGTCCTCCAGTCTCCAGAGGGAGGGCGTGCAGCCGAAAAGCACGGCTCCGCCCGCGATGGCGATCCCTCCCGCCGGACCATCCAACAGGTCATTGAAGCCCTCTGCGACGATGGTCTGTTGATCGGCTTTGCCGTCGCCATTCGTATCGGCCAAACACACGACCGATTCACCGGCGGGAGCGGGGGACGTTTTGACCTTTGCTTCGTCCAGCCAGCGCTGCGTGCATACCCTGCGGTCCTCCAGTGAAAAGACCGCCCGGTCGTCCTGGAGGTGCCGCCCCGGCGGCAGGCTGGCCGCCGCCATCAGGACTCCGTGGCCCGGCGGCCCGGCAGTGCAGGAAAGAAAGACCCGTCCCGCGTCATCCACGGCCAGGGCTACGGGCTGTTCGGCCATCTCCGCGCCGGCAAAAGTTTCCTCCTTCCCCGCAACGGCCTCCTGAGCTCTCCCCGGTCCGGTGGAAAGCAGCAGAAGAGCGATAAGCAGCGCAGAGCGGGGCATGGGAACGCTATATACAGGAGCCGCAAAAACGCCGGAAGGAAACCCGGAAACGAAAATGATGAACCCTTGATTCACGGGAACG
>DATAIE010000148.1:0-1970 GCA_036262875.1 Verrucomicrobiales bacterium | reverse complement strand
CTGCGCGATGCGCGAGGTCCACGTCACCTCGGCTTCGCTGAGCGGCTTGCCCATGAGGTAGGCGGCGTTCAGCGGAACCTTCACGGAATCCCCGTCGCGTACCACGGCCTTGTTGTCGAAGTCGATGCGGAAAGCGTTAGGCTGGTATTCCTGCACGAGAATCTGCTGTTCGAACACCATCCTGCCACGGGAACCCTCACTGCTGTCTTCCCCTTCCTCTCCCTCTTCAGCGGCCTCTTCGGGTTTTGCTTTTTCGCCCGGTTTCAGGACAGGCGGGAAGGTGATCTTCATCTGATACCAGCCCACTCCCTGAGCCGGCATGCGCAGGGTATCCGCGAGGGTGCCGGATTCCGAGAACTTCACATCGCGCTCAAGGATAAGGCGGTGCTGCGGATCGAAGAGCGCGAGCTTCGCAGGTTCATTGGCAGGCGGCAGAGAAAGTCCCTCCGCGCTGTGCATCCTTTGGATGGCCTTGAAGAACACCGTTTCACCCGGCTGATAGACCGGCCGTTCGGTGAAGAGCAGCATTTCTTTCCAGGCCTTGTCCGGAGCCCGTTCGGTGTAGGGAAGCTCAAAGGACCACATGTCCAGTTCCGGCATGTCCTTGCCCAGGGCGATGCCATGCAGGTCGGCATCCTTCTGCGCGAGAAGCCACCTCGATTTGTCGATTTGCATCCGGGCCATGCCGTCCGCGCCGGTCGTTTGTTTTTCGACCGGGTCATTTTCGTCCGTGAAGCTTTGCAGCGTCACGCCCGGAATGGGCTGGCCGGTGGTGTGGGAGAACACGAAGAGCAGCGCTTCCCTGCCGGCGACTTTCCACGCTAGGCCGATGTCCGTCAGTTGCACCAGCGTTTGACTGCCGAGGCGTTTCCGTTCGCCCACCTCCTCCTTCGGATCGCCTTCGATATTGACGAAATACATGCCGGGCGCGCGTTTTCCGCCGCTGATTTCGTCCCACGTGAACTGATTCCGTTCGCTGTGGTCCAGCTCCACTTTGGAGGGAAATTCCTTCTCCCACACGGTCTTGCCTGAGATGGCGGCGTAGGGGACGCGCGTGTTCTCGTAGTTGTCCTTTTTGGACTCGTCGTGCTCATACACCGCGTAGCCGCGGAGGGCGTCCACCGCGCGGTCCGGGGTGATGCGCTTCACCTTCACGCTGACGCCCTTGAGGTTCGCTGTCGCAAACTCAAAGGAGCCGCGTCCGCCCAGCCACTGAGCGGCGTCAAACGAAGGCAGCGAGAGGTGCGGCGGGTGTGCTTCGAACTGCACTTTTTTCTCCATCACCGCGCCCAGCGTCGTTTGGTCCAGGGCGGGCGCTCCGGCGAGAACTTTCACCACATAGGGTGTCCCGTGTTCGAACTTGCCCTTCAGGGTTACCTGCCGCCCGGACGCTTCCCAGGCAAGACCGGCGGGCTTCGGCTCCACGGAAATGAAGCGCTCCCATTCCGGACCCTTCAGTTCCGCGATCGATTTGTTAAAGGACACGTGCAACTCCCGTGGACCGTCGAGAACCGGTTCCGCCTCCACTCCCGCGACCTGCATGACCGGGATACTGCCGTAGGCACTGATGTAGGGCTTCTGTGTTTTGGCAGATCCGCCGGCGTTGGCCAGATCCCTCGGGACGATGAGCGACCATCCGTTGCCGGGCGGCAGCAGACTTGCCGGATACACCCTCACCGCCGAGAGGGCCGGAGCTTCCGGAGGCGGCAGCGGGCCGCGGTCGGGGGCGTCCTCTCCGTCGCGGGCGGCACCGCCTTTCCGGTCGTTCCATTTGCCAAAGGCCGGAGGGTATTTGCCGAGAGCGCCCACCGTCAGGGCCTCCGCCTTCACTTCCACGGTTTGCCCGGCTTCATTCCGGAAGTAGGCCAGTTTGGCCACCGCTTCCGGAGTGACTTCGTCGTTGCAGAAAAGCGTGATGCCAGGCTGACGGGCATCCGCGCCGCTCATGGAAAACCAGCGGGGCATGTGCT
>DATAIE010000147.1:0-1711 GCA_036262875.1 Verrucomicrobiales bacterium | reverse complement strand
CGGCGACTGCCGGCGGGAACATGACATCCTCCGGACTCTCGGCGGACATCTGCACGCGGCTCCAGCGAAACATCGCGCGGCGAAACGCCACGTCCGGAGGCTCCGGGGAAAACTGCGGGTGCGCCTTTCGCCACGCCTGCTCCTCCGCCTCCGACTTGGGGTATTTGCCCGTGGGATCGAACGCAAACTCCGGCCCCGTCCATGGCCGCAGTTGCCAGTATTTCGACGCGCGCTGATCCGCGATCGGCAGGCTCAGCGCGCCCGCTTCACTCCAGCCCGCGCGGGCCAGCAGCACCACGGCGGGCGCCAGATCGTCCAGGCTCAGGCGCAAGTAATTCAGCACCGGCACATAACGATTCATGACCTCCCGTGCGCGCGCCTTGTGAGCGGGCGCCACCAGCTTCAGCCACTCGCCCGCCTCCTTATCCGCATCGAACGGCTTCTCCTTTGCGGCGGTAGCGGTGAGCTCCGCCAGATTGACGACCGTGGCGGAAGCGAGGTCCACCTTGTCGTCCGGCTTTGGCTTGAAGCGATACTGCATCGAGATCAGCCACGTGCCGTCGGCCAGTTTGAAGTGCAGGCCGTCGAATTCGTAAGTGTGATTGACGCTCGTCGAGTTCGGGATGGTCATCTGCATTTTCGACCGGGAACTTGGCAGCGGCGGCGGCCCCTTCGGATCGTGCGTGGCGGATACGGAGAGCTCCCCGGAATAAACAACGGCCTTTGCCGCATCCGGAAAACCGGCCTTTAGAAACGCTGCCGTCAGTGCATCGATGCGCGCGGATTCCGCCGGCGTGAGCAGCGATGCCGCGGCGGCGGGCTTGGCGGGATCCGCAGCGTGAAGCGGTGTCGCGGCGAGAAGAAGGACCGGCAAAAGGAAGTGTCGCATGGCTTGCGTGGCGGGGTTTTTTGTTAGGCGCGCAGCGATCCCGGCGGGGACCGGTGGTGAATAGCAAAAGCATTTCAGCAGTCCGGCCAGGGGATGGCAATTCGATTTTCGCCGGATCGAGGCCGCCGGAGCGGGGCGGGGGACTCGCTCCGCAAATCCCGGATGGCGTCACTGTTGACGCATCAATTTCCACCGCCCGGCAGTGCTGCTGAGGAACACCGCGTCCCGGGAGCGATAGATCAACTGCCCGGCATTGCTCCGGCGGCGCGCCTCGCTGAGCGGGAGCGCGTTCCATTTCACCGCCTGGTCTCCAAAGGCGGGCGGCAGAAGCCAGGAGTCATGGTTTAAACGAAGCGGGCCGGTCAGCCGGGACACGGAATTCCACCAATACAGGGAGGGCACGCCGTTGCCCTGCATCGTGGCGAGAGGATAGGCACCCGTGCCGCCGGCGGGAATGGTCTCATGCGGCCATTCCGCAGTGCGTTGTTTTTCGGGAGCGCGGGTTTGATGGGAAATGCTTTCCGGGAGCACGCTCACCTCCAGCGGGCGGCGGGAGGCATTCACTATCGTGAGCGTTTGACGTACCGGCGCGGTGCAGGCGCACAGCGCAGTCATGAAAAAAAGAGCGAAGACGGCCGGGATCTGTTTCATGATCTTCCGGTCCCTGGCGCCGGTCGCATTTCAAGGAAGTCTGTGTCCGGACTCGCGTCCCGGGAGGTGAGCATCGCCGCCTGTCGAGTCACGATGTGGCCGCCTCCGGCCTTAGTCCTATTGCGGAAATTCCACCGCTGCGGGACGTTGGCTCCCGGCGCGGCATGGCCG
>DATAIE010000146.1:0-2763 GCA_036262875.1 Verrucomicrobiales bacterium | reverse complement strand
CACCCCCAAAACGTGCGGACCGGAGGCCGGCTGTGCGTATCAGGACGCCCGGCGCAGGGCGGCGGAGGCGGACATGATCGTCCTCAATCACACGCTCTTTTTCACCCTCCTGGCCGGACAGGAGGATCTGGGCGTGGCGGGCGAGGGCTTTCTCTATCCAAATGACTTCGTGGTCATCGACGAAGCCCACACGATCGAAAACGTGGCCGCCAAACAACTGGGCCTGCATGTCAGCCAGAGCGGACTGCGCTTCGACCTGGGCCGGCTTTACAATCCCCGCTCCCACAAGGGACTCTTCGCCCTCGCACTAAAACCGGAGGCGGTCGTGGCCTGTACGAAGCTCTACGAGAAAATCGATGCCTTCTTCGAGTCCATCGGCGAAGCGGCTTCCTTTTCACCGGCGGGCCGGGAGTTCCGCGTGCGCCGGGCGGGTCTCGTGGAAAACACCCTGAACGGTGCCCTGATGGACGTGATCGACCACATCCGGTCCGTCACTGAAGATGAGAACACCCCGGAAAACCTCCTCAGCGAGATTACGGAAATGGGCCGCCGCTTCAATGAAGTCCGTGCCGGACTGGAGGAATTCCTCATGCAGACCCGGGAGGGCCACGTTTACTGGGTGGAGCGCAGCGGGATCGATGGACGCAATCTGGGCCTCCACGCGGCACCCGTCGACGTCAGCTCGCTGCTCCATGCGCTCTTTTTCAGCGGCCAGAAAACCTGCGTCCTCACCAGTGCCACCCTTGGCACCGGGGATTCCAACCTTCGCTACTTCCGCCGCCGCTGCGGGGCGGGAAAAGTCCGGGCCGTGGAAATCGGCAGCCCCTTCGATTGGGAAAACCAGATGCGGCTCTACCTGGTCAGGACGATGCCGGACCCCAATACGGCGGGCTACGAATCCGCTCTGGAAGAGTGGATCAAACACTTCCTCACGCTCAGCCAGGGCCGCGCCTTCGTGCTCTTTACCAGCTACAAGCTGATGGAAAGCCTCGCCTCCCGCCTGGAGCCGTGGATGCGCTTACAAACATGGGACCTGCTCGTGCAGGGAAAGGGCAAGCCGCGCCATCAGTTGCTGGCGGATTTCAAGGAGAGTGTCAGCAGCGTCCTCTTCGGCACCGAAAGTTTTTGGACCGGCGTGGATGTTCCCGGCGAGGCGCTCAGCAACGTCATCATCACCCGCCTCCCGTTCGCCGTCCCGGATCACCCCCTCACCGCGGCCCGCATCGAGTACATCGAAGACCGCGGCGGGAACAGTTTTATCGAATACAGCGTCCCCGAGGCCGTTCTGAAGCTCCGCCAGGGGATCGGTCGCCTCATTCGCACCCGGAAGGACCGCGGCATCGCGGTCATCCTCGATCCCCGCGTTCTGACCAAGGCCTACGGCAAGGCCTTCCTCGACGCACTGCCACCGGCTCCGCGGGAAATCGTGGGTTGAACGGTGACCTGCGTCCAGGCACGCAGAACGGCAGCCCGCTATCCTAACAGGCTGACCCTGTGCTGATTACTTCGGCACGCTGAACCATTGAGGAATCGTGAAAACACCCCCGCGTGGACAACCCTGGAGTTTACAAAACTTTACATAAGGCAGTTCCCTAGGTTTCGCGGAGACATCCCCTGACGGCCTACGGGAAGAACCATCCGGCACCGCCCCTCCCGCCGGGCCAAAATCCCCAAAAACCCGCTAACAAAAACGGCGGCAAAATTCCGTTTTTTTAAAATAAGCTTTTCTAAAATGATAGGATAAAATGCGCTTGGAATCCATTCCTTCCTGAGAGTGCCCAACGGCTGGAAACAGCCTCCCACCGGGGCTGGCGCTCCACCGGTGTTCTGCGCGCACTCCCTCGCCACCGCTTCGGGAAAACGAAATAATTTCCACAATTTACATAAAGTTAATTGCGTCGTTTGCATTTACCGCATTAACTTTATTCACGCAGCACGCCTGCTGCCGGCGACTAAAAACGCCCCGTAGTTTTATCCCACAACAAAACCGTGTCACGGAGGATTCTTCGTGTCTCAAAACTATACGTCTATGCAATTTGTATGTCTATTGCAAACGCCGCGCGTCCCGAAACGGGCCACCTCAAAACTCAGAGTATGGACGGCCGTCACCGCCGCTATGATTTCTGTAAGCAGTGCCGAAGACATCTCTATTCCAGTCCCCAACGGCGACTTTGAGGCAGCCGCAAATTCCGGCGGCACCGGGGGCTCCGGACTGCTCGGTCTCGTCGGCCCCAACACCTCCGCCCTCCCTCTGGCGGGCGGGCCATGGGGCGGGACCACCCAGGGAATCCTCGGACTGATCTCACCTCCGCGCATCACCATCAGCGACAACGGGGCCTCGAACGGCTATTGCCGGATTTCCGGTTTGGCCGGCCTCAAACTTCTCAATCTTCCCCTGCTGAACACCCATGCGGTCGTCTCTCAGACCCTGGCCGCGAAGGCGGAACCTTACGTCGTCTACACCCTCGAAGCCGACGTCAAACGCTCCGCCCTGCTGGACGCCGCCCTGCTCGCACAGGATGGCGTGGGCGTAGGATTGACCATCGACGGAAAGGAGGTGGCCTCCTCTCTCACGAGCCCCGGGCATCTGTTGTCCATCCGGCTTCTGAGCAGCACTTCCTGTCGCGTCACCCTCAAATACGCCACCACGGTCTCCACCCCCGCCGGCTCCCTCGGCATCCGCCTGTTTACGGGAGAGGGTGACGGTCTGCTCCATGCCGGAGTGCTGGCGGACGTGATCTTCGACAATATTACCCTCACCGC
>DATAIE010000145.1:0-3275 GCA_036262875.1 Verrucomicrobiales bacterium | reverse complement strand
CGGCCCGCCGCTCCCGGACGGCGATGCGGCTTTCGGAAATGAGCTTGCGCTCCGCATCCGTCAGGGTCTGCGCGACCGCGTCCTTCCAGGCTTTTTGCTCCTGGGGCTGATTGGCCTTATCCGCCGTGGAGACACCCATGTAGCCGCCGTTTTTGGCCATTTGGTCGCGGGCCTTTGGATCCATGGCCAGCAGTTGACTCTCGGCACGCGCCCGCCACTCGGCGGTGGTGGTCTTCACTGCTTCGTCGGCGGTTTTTTTCAGCTTTTTGAAGCGTTCCGCGTCAATGCCGCCAAAGCGCTCGATGCGGGCGAGAGTGTTTTCCATCACTCCGGCAAAAACATCTGCGGCGCGGGATTCACTGGCATTCAAATAGTCCGCCATCTCCTCACGCACCTTCGCGACCCGTGCTTTTTCGTCCTCATCCAGCGTCGTGAGCATGGCCGCGGGAAGAATATCCTTCAAACCGGCCTTCCAGACATCCGAGGCTTCAGGCGAGACCGGGGCCACATTCTGGGCAGTGCTGGAAAGCGTCTCCGGCTTCCAGCTCTTCAGTGTTTCCGTGGCATCCCCGCTCTGCGCCATATAGGTCAGCATCCATTCCCGGGCCTTTTGTTCCCACGCGGCACCCGCAGCCTCCGCGGCTTTGGGAATGAGCGCTTCCAGCTTTTCCTTTCCGGCTTTGTCCAGACCGGCCTTTTCAATGAGAGCGCTGCCCTTTCGCTCGAGTTCCTTTTTAAATTTGGGCACCTGGAGGGCCGCGGCTTTTTGAACCAGTTCCTTCAGCGCCTTATCCTCCTCCGGCGAGAGTTTCAGGCTACCGGAATCCCCGCCATCATCCCCTGCAACGGTAAGGGCAAACCCGGCAAATTCCTCTCCGCCCCCGATCTCTACGGCATCCCCCTCATCGTCCACCTCCAGGAGCATTTCAGGCTCCGCCACTTCGGCTTCCGCCACAGCGGTCACGACAGCCTCCTCCGCCGGGCGGACACCACAATAACCAGGGGGCGCGATGGCCGGGAGAGCGAGAAGTCCGGAAAGGCAAACCTGCCACCTCATTGCTTTCCTCCTGTTCCCTCGAGGTTGCTGAAGTAAGCATCCAGCCCGGTGCGGAATTCCTCGGGATATTCACGACCGGCACGACCGGTGGCCTGACCCACGGGACGGGCGCGGACGGCGCTGTCGGCATCCGCTCCGGGGCCGAGATCGGCAAGGGCTGCGGAACTCGTCGAACCGTTGCCGCCACCGCCGGGATTGCCGCCGCCACCGCCGCCGCCTTTGGGATTCTGGCGCTTGGTTTGAAGGAGGAGTTCAATCGCCTCTGTTTCCGCCGCGACGGCAGGACCGCCGGCACTGGGTGAAGCGAGGATGTCGCTGGCCTCGCCCATGACCTGCGTCACCGCGCTGAGGAGTTTCAGTTCCTTGCCGAATTTCTCGGAGCCCTGGGGCAGCGCCACGATGTCCTTGATCGTGCCCTCGGTGTGTTCCGTGATGCGCGTTTGCTCATCCGAGAGTTTGTTGGCCTTTTGGCGAACTCCTCTTTCTCGATGGCGGGCATCGCCTTGTCGAGTTCGCGGGTTTCATCGCGCAGTTTCATTTCATCGCGCAGGGCCTGCATGACCTTGAGAACGATTTCCGGAGGCAAACTGTCGCCGCTGCAGGAGGAGCAGTTGGAGCATTTCCCGGCCTTCACCATTTCCTCCGCCCAGCGGTCCATGGTGTCCGCCCAGAATTCCGCGCCGTGAATGGCATTGCCGCTGAGATTGTCCGCCGCGCGGTCGCCGACTTTTTTCAGTTCCTGCAGGACGCGGGTCTGTTTCATTTCGCCCAGAACCTTCTTGAAATGCGCGTCCTGCTTCCGCTGGAAGTAGGCTTCGAGATCGCTTTGGATGATCTTGACGACATCACTTTGGCTCTTTGCCTTGCTGGTGGCCAGCGGGGCGTAGGTCGTGACGAAAGGAACGTCGTCCTTTTTGGGCTCCTCTTTTTTCGGCTCGTCCTTCTTTGCTGCGGCAACGGCAGGTCCGTCTGTTTTCACCGCGGCGGCCTTCTTCTCTCCAAACAGCCTGTTCACGAATGAAGCGACGCCTTTCTCAAGGTCTGAATCCGTGGAGGAGTCCTCCTCCAGGCTGCCCAGAGCCTTGCCGGGACGGTCGCGAATGACGCCAAAGGCATCGAGCGTTTGCTGACTGATGCCGGAGGCCAGTTGCGTTTGCTCGCGGGAGGCGGCTTTGAGGCGCTTCACAAAAGTGCTGGCTTCCAGGCTGGCGAGAATCTCTGAAAGCTGGTCGGAAACTTTCGCAAACTCCGCGAGGAGGTCCTTCTGCTCCTTCACACCCTGGTCCAGCGGCTTTTGTGCGGAGGAGTCGGCGGGAGGCGGTTCCTCCTCCGGCTTCTTTTGACCAGGAGCGGCAGCGAGGGAATTCGAAGGAAGGCCCAGCTTTCCGGCACCGGGAGGCTTGGGCGCGCCGGGCTTTTGCTCACCGGCGGGGTCCGGCTTGTTCATCGTGCTTTCCGTGATCTTGATGGAAGGCGCAGGGTCCCTGGGCTTGGCGTTCGGGTCCTGGGGACTCGGTGGCTTGTTCCCGGGAGGCGGCTGAGGACCGGCGGTCAACTGAGGAGCGCTCTTCGAATCCTGCGGCACACCCTGCTTGCCGTTGGGATTCTGGTTGCTCTGCGAATTCTGAGCGGTTGGATTTTGCCCTGCTTTGGGTTCGCCGGGCTTTTGCTCTCCGGACGGTGCGGAGGAGGACTGTCCCGGCTTTGCATTCGGGTTTTGCTGCGGCTGGCCGCCGGAGTTCTGCGCCATCTTGCCGTCGGCTTTCGCATCGGCGGACTGTTTGAGAAGATCCGCAACGCTGGGCATGCGGTTGCCCGCAATGTCCTGGAGCGACTTCAGCATGGTGGCCCACGACTCAAGGCGCTTCGCATCAAACTCGGGATTCTTGGTCGCCTGCTCCACCAGATTCCTTCCGGACTGATTCAAAGAGTTGAGCCGCTCGGCATTCGCGTTTTCGGAGGACGCCTGCTGGGCCACTTTGCGGCGGTTTTCCGGACGGTCGAGATCGGAGGCGCTCATGGCGCGCAGTTCCTTGTTCGTCACGTGGAGCTGCTGCTCCTTCTCATACGTTTCGCGGGCGGCTTCCAGCCACTTGCCCATCTGCTGAGTCACCCACAGGGCGTGATCGGTTTTATTGAGAACGTGAAGAACGAACGAAGCACTGCGGCTGCGCTGGCGGCCGGCGAGATAGTCCTCCGCCCATGCGCGGACTTCGAT
>DATAIE010000144.1:0-7152 GCA_036262875.1 Verrucomicrobiales bacterium | reverse complement strand
CCACACCGGCCGGTGTCACCCCGGGCCAGCGGACGATGAACGGCACCCGGTGCCCTCCTTCGAAGATATCCGACTTCGCGCCCCGCCATGGAGCGTTTGAGAGATGGCCCGCACCGCGTTTCGTGAGCGTGCCCGCGTTGTCCGGCGTGGCTCCATTGTCACTGGCGAAGAGGACGAGGGTATTTTTGTCGAGCGCAGTCTCCCGCAGGACATCGAGCACTTCACCGGCCGCATGGTCCGTCTCCATTACAAAGTCCCCGTACGGACCCACCGGACATTTTCCCTTCCACGGCTCCGAGGGCACGACCGGCGTGTGGGGAGAAGTCAGCGGCAGGTAAAGGAAAAACGGTTTTCCGTCGACGGCCCGTGAGCGCACAAAGGCGCAGGCCTCGCGCACCAGTTCGGGCACGACTTTCTCTGCGGAAAAATCCGCGGTCGCCGGTCCCGTGCGAAGGTAGGTCCGCGTGGCGGTGAGTTCGCCCGTCAGCCGGTCATTCCGGATGAATGCGAAGGGCGGCATATCCAGCGAAGCCGAAATTCCGAACCAGGTATCGAAGCCCGCGGCCACCGGGCCGTGGCTCACCGGTTTTGAAAAGTCGATCTCCTTCCAGTTCTTCCCCGGCTCGATGGCATCCCCCAATTGGCCCGCCCGCACCGGCCAGTCCATGCCAAGATGCCATTTGCCAATACAGGCGGTCATGTAGCCGCGCTGCCGGAGGACGGAGGCCACCGTGGGCTGCCCTTCATCGATCAAGTGCGGCGACCAGCCGCCGAGCACCCCTTTCTTCAGCCGTGTTCTCCAGCAGTAGCGGCCCGTGAGCAACGCGTAGCGCGTGGGCGTGCAGACGGCGGAGGCACTGTGGGCATCTGTGAACCGCATGCCTTCGGCTGACATCCTGTCGAGACAGGGCGTCGGAATTTTTCCGTTCTCGTTATAGCATCGCAGGTCTCCGTAGCCCAAATCATCTGCAAGGATGAAGACGATGTTGGGAGCCGCAGAGGAAATGCCCGTGAACAATAGGCAGGCCGTGAGCAATCGCAGGAACATAAGCGGGCAGTACTCCGGTCTCCCGTCCGGCGCAAACTCCGCTGCCGCGGACAGGTCACTCCTTACCGAAAAAAATCAGGGCATCATTTCCGCCGGAATGCGGCGCAGAGAAACGGTGCCGGAATTCGTGCGGCGGAAAAATGAGCGCACTGTGACGCCCCCGCCGCATCAGCACCAGGGCCACCAGACAACAAGCCAGCGCGCCTCCGGCAATCCATGCGGTGAGATGGCTTTGAGCTTCTTCGTTAGCAGGAGCGCTGGCCGCTGGAGGCCCCAGGCTCCCGCCGGCACGGAAAATCCCCACCTGGGCGACGAGGCTGCGCGCGGTTTCCACCATCGCAGGCAGCCCCTTCCCGGCCCGTTGACCGGCGGAGAGCGCCTCGGCGGTCAGGGCTTCCACGCGGTCCTCGGGTGCCGCGCCCAGTGACTCTCCCGTTACCGCGATCACGACGGGCGGTTCCATGCCCGGTCCCGACAGGATCACCGCACGGTCCGCATTTCCCGACCAGGACTGAACAAGGCGGCGGGCAAGGTCCATGGGAGGCTCCTCGGGGGCGCTGTTCAACTGCACCAGATAGACACCGAGCCCTGATTTCGAAGCCGCCAGATCCATCTCCAGTTTGATGGAGGCGCGTTCCGCATCGGTCACTTTACCGGTTTGATCGAGGATATGGTCAGCAGGCCGGTCCGGCACGCGAATCTCCTGTCCCCGCCCAGGCAAGGTTAGGAGAGTCAGCAGCAGGGCAGCCGGAAGGGCGTTCATGAAGAAAACCTGCCTCACATTCCGGAGAATGCCAGTGGAGGATAACGTGCGGGCCTCTGCCTTGAATTTCCTCCTTCCCGTCCTTGCGGGGGGCGTGTCGTCATGGACATTGCCGTTTCACTCCCCCACCCGCGCATGTCCAGAAACCTCAGTTCCCTCTCATTCCGAAAAGGCATCGAAAGAAACGTCTTCGAACGCATGGTGCATGCAGCGGAGGCGGATGGCGCCGCGGAGAAAGCAGAGGTGGTTCACAAAATGGGCGAGGATACTCTTTTCGGCGACGCCGTTACTCTGGGAGCGGTTTCCTTCTACGACTTTCTGAAGAAGGAAAACGAAGGAAAGAAGGTCTTCGTTTGCAACGGATCGGCGTGCCTTCTTGCAGGAACTCAAGGCACGCTCCATGACCGGCTGGCCAGTCACTTCAAAGAGGAGGAGATCGGCCACATCTGCTGCCTTGGCCGGTGTCATGAGGGAGGTGCCTTTCAATACGGCGGGAACAACTATTCCGGGCAGTCGCCGGAAGCGATGGAATCCCTCTTCGCCGGCGGCAAAGGCGACTGCGAAGACCGCTATGCAGTGGTGTCTCATCTGCAACCCGCACAACTGACCGCGGATTTCCCGGGACTGGATGAGTATTATGCTCCGTTTCGCGAATTGCTGGGCAAAGACCGCAACTGGCTCCAGGCAGAGCTCAAGGACAGCGGACTGCGGGGCCGCGGCGGTGCAGGATTTCCGCTGCATTTCAAATGGCAGTCCTGCCGGGAAGCGGCGGGCGCGGTGAAATACGTCGTCTGCAATGCGGACGAAGGAGACCCGGGCGCCTATATCGACAAGTATCTCATGGAGCAGCGTCCCCACAGCGTGCTGCTGGGCATGATGGTGGCGGGCTGGTTTGCGAATGCCGGGACGGGGGTTCTCTACATCCGCGCGGAGTATCCGGATTCTGTCAGGATCATCGATGCCGCCATTGCAGAACTCTATGCAGCGGGCCTGCTCGGGAAGAACATTCTCGGCAGCGGATTCGACTTTGCCCTGAAGACCATCAAAGGAGCGGGGGCCTACATCTGCGGAGAGGAAACCGCCCTCCTGGCGAGCATCGAGGGGCAGCGCCCGGAGGTCCGCGTGCGCCCTCCCTTCCCCACCGTGGAAGGGCTCTTCCGAAAGCCCACCATCGTAAACAACGTCGAGACCTTTGCCAATCTCCACGCCATCCTCACGATGGGCGGAAAAGGTTACGCCGGCGTGGGCACACCGCAGAGCGCCGGTCCGAAACTCCTGTCACTCGACAGCCATTTTGTGAAACCCGGTATCTACGAAGTGGCCATGGGCACGCCGCTGCGGACCGTGATCGATCTCGCGGGCGGCTGGAAGTCTGAGATCAAGGCCATTCAGGTCGGCGGGCCGCTGGGTGGTATCGTGCCGGTTAGCCATGTCGATTCCCTCACGGTCGACTTCGAGAGCTTCAAAAAGGCCGGCTTCCTGCTCGGACACGCGGGAGTGGTGAGTATCCCGTCATCGTTCCCGATGATCGAATACATCGAACACCTTTTCAAATTCACCGCTGACGAAAGTTGCGGTAAGTGCTTCCCGTGCCGCCTCGGCAGCACCCGCGGAAAGGAACTGATCGCAAAAGCGCGCACGGACGGCAGTTATAAAATTGACCGCACCCTCATCGACGACCTCCTCGATACCATGGAGCAAACCAGCCTCTGTGCCCTCGGCGGCGGGGTGCCGCTGCCCATCAAGAATGCGCTGGAGCATTTCGGCAGCGAGATGGCCGGATATTTTCGTTAGGATCGTTCCGTAGACGCCGGTTACAGAATCGTCACTTTGGGAGTGCCGGGTTTCATCACGGGTTCAGGAGGGAAAATGTTATTCAAAGGAAGGATGCCGACCTAAGCAACCCGGCATCCCCCTCCGAATGAAAAAAACCCTAACACCGGTACTGAAATTAGCAGCATTAACGACCCTCTCATGGCTATCGCCCGCGAAAGCGGACTATTATCAGGCTCCCTACGGGCCCGGTGGAACGTGGCGAATTTATGAAACGCCCCGTGCCGGTCTCACCTTCAAGGCCGCACTCGCTGAGGCTCTCGCTTCGACCGATCCCGTGATTCACGCCTACCCAGGCAATCTGGTCTCCGTCACTTCCATCGGCAAAAACCGCTTTCTCTACCGCTCCGTCGGGAAGGTACCCGGCGATTCCTGGATCGGCCTCACCGACCGCGAGGGGGCGGCACCGGGGGCATTTGAGTCCCAGGGGCAGCCTAACAACCGGCTGGACGGCTGGCACTGGACCAACGGAGATGCCCATACCTTCGAGAACTTCGCCACCGGAGAACCGAACGATGCCGGCGGTGAAGACGCGGGCCAGTTCCGGGGCGACGGCCTGTGGAATGACAACCGCAGCGGGTTCTCCGCAGACGATCCCATCGTGCCGACGATCATTCCCGGGAGTTCGCTGGATGAGACGCCCAGCCAGGGCACCTTCGGTTTCATGGTGGAATACGCGGTGAATTCCCCCACGCCCATTCCCGGCATCCGCTACGGCATGGTCTTTCCTCCGTGCGCAAAATTGCCGACCGCCCTCAATGCGGCCGGAAACTGGAGTCTGCGGGAAGTCCGCGGCCTGACGCTCGCGGGAAACATTTTTGACACCGTGGACAAGGCCCTTGGCGGTCAGGGAACCGTCTTCGCCGCGCAGGTCCCGTACCTCGATTTCGCAGACCCGGACACAAACCCCGCGGGCGGGCCGGTCCTGACCACCACCCCTTTCCCCTTTCTAAGCAACAACTACCAGCCGCCGGTCACCGACGACGACAATGTGCTCTCGATGGCCACGACACGCATTCATATCGATGCCGCCAAGGCGGGAGTCTATACCGTCCGTGTTCATGGGGACGACGGTTTCGCGCTTCGGATCAAGGGCGTGTCGTGGTCGAGCATTGCCGGAGGCGGAACGGATGTGAACCGTGGCTACATCGATCCGCTCGACCCGACCACCATCGTCTACGAACGCGGAACCGGGGACGTGAATACCATGGCAACCATCAATCTCGCCGCGGGAGACTACGACGTGGAGTTCATCTCATGGGAGGGCGGAAGCGGCGCCTATTATGAAGTGACCGCCACCAGCGGAGATGCTGCGATGAACGGAAACACCGTGCAATGGCTGCCCTTTGGCTCCGCGCTCGATCTTCCGGATATCAATACTCTCAATGCCGTGAGACTCGCAGGCCCGGCCACGGTGTCGAATGCCAACCTTCGCGACCGCGGCAATGCGCTTCCCGCCATGCGGTACCTCATTGATAACACCAACGGCACCACGGCTGTCAAAACCCTCCTCCAGATCGGAGAGGGCGACATGCCCAACAACAACGGCGGAGACAACTACGCGACCAAAGTCACCGGCAAGTTCACAGTGGCCGCCGATGCGAACGGCAACCTCACGCCTAACGAACAGATTGACGTGACGTTCCGTTTGAACTGCGACGACGGCGCCAGCATGCGCATCATCGGCCAGGATTTCCTGTCCGTGAATTCCGGCGGCGAAGCCGGCATCGACCGGGCGCTGATCGACAACGGCGGGGACATGACCATGACCGCGGACTTCCCAACGGGAAACACGAACGTGCGCGGCCTCGTCAAACTGACCGAAGGCACCACCTATGATTTCGTGTGTTACATGTATGAATACACCGGCGGTTCAAATTTCAATTTGTTCTGGCAGTTGGGCGATCAGGTTGCCGGCGATCTCACGGCTCCCGTTCCTCTCTCCACCACTTTGACGGACGCCGTGTTCATCACGGGAATTCCTGATCCCGCTGGCAATCCCGGTGCCGTCGGTGCGCTGGTCGAGAATGCCCCTCTCGGATTCGCTCCTCCTGAGCTGGCGGCTGCGCGGGCCATTCTCGCCGAGGCCATCCCGCAGGGTGCCGTCAACAGTGCCAATACCTCCATCGTCGTTCTGCGCGACGGGGATGACATCTGCTGCGGACGGCCTGGAAACAACATCTACGCCCAGGCGGTCCAATTTCCGAACGGCGGCCCTGACAACTTCGTGACGAAAGTCACCGGTCAAATCATCGTCGACAACCAGAACGGGACCCCGGGAGAGACTCTCACCCTGTCATTCGGACTCTATTCCGACGACGGAATTGAGCTCCACATCCCTGGGAAGAGCTTCGACCTTGTCACGGACTTCAGCGGCGACGGCACTGCGACTCTGGCCACGGTGGGCGGAGATCAAGTCATCTCGGCGGACTACGCGGGCGGCAACTCCAACGCCATGGGCCGCATCCAACTGGTCGAGGGAACCTACACCTTCGAGGTGCACCATTTCGAAGGCGGGGGTGACTCCGGCCTCGAAGTCTGGTGGGCCGTCGGTGACTACACGGCCACCGGATTCGACGCCAATGCCTTCCGGCCCCTGACCACCAACGCCGGCACCTTCATTCCGGGCAATCACGGCATCCCGCTTATCGCCACTCCGGACCTCGACGGTGACGACGACGGAATCCCCACAGCGTGGGAAGCGGCCAACGGCCTAAGTGATGCCAACGCCGCCGATGCCGCGCTGGACAACGACGGTGACGGCAGCACAAACCTCCAGGAATACCTCGCGGGGACCAATCCCAACGACTCCCGGAGTCATTTTGAGCTTTCCGGCATCGCCATCAGCGGCAGCAATATCCTGGTAACGGTGCCGGTGCTCGCGAATCACTATTATCAGCTCTACGCCAGCACCGACCTTCAAGCTCCATGGACGGAAGCGGGCCGTGCGCTGCCTGCCACGAACGGAACCGTCACCTGGACGATTCCGGCCTCCGCTGTCCCGGGTAACCGCATTTTCTTCCGGGCGGAAGTAATGCCCTGCAACTAAGCGCCGATCATCTGCCGCATCCACCCCGCAGGACGCTGCCATGGCGTTCTGCGGGGTTTTGTTTTAGGCAACAGCCGTGTCTCTCCTACGCCGGGCGGTAGTAGCCGGCATACGGCACCGCCTTTGTCTGCGGCTTCCGGTCCTGAACAAAAGACGAGGTTCTGGAAGAGGCCGGCACACCCCGGACGAAAGCCCCGCTGGTTTGACCCGCCGACTGGTAAGGATTGACGGGTTTCGGGGGAGGCTGATAGACATACTCCTTGAGTCTCTTCGCCTCTCTCGGGAGGCTGTCGGCAGTCACCGTAACCTGCGTGCCCACCCCCACGCGGCTGTAGAGATCGATGACATCCATGCTGCGCATCCGAATGCACCCAAAGCTGGAAGGGCGGCCGATATTGCGCTCCTCGGGCGTCCCGTGAATATAGATGCAGCGGCCATAGGCATTTCCATTGCCGGTCT
>DATAIE010000143.1:0-6088 GCA_036262875.1 Verrucomicrobiales bacterium | reverse complement strand
GGACGCGACCGTACCTACGATCAAACCGGCCCAGAGCCCGCGGCGCGAAGGCTCCTGCTGCAGGCGCAGGGGCGCGGCGGCGGGTGCGGGCGTGGGATTGTCCGGGGATGCCATGAGGGGTGGCCAGGGGATGAAATCGGCGGGATCATAACCAGCCTCCCGCGACAGACAAGATTTTCTATTTTAACGATTTGTAAAAGGAACGGGGGTGGGCGGGCGGCGCGCTTTGCTTGTCGCGCCCCCGAAAATGCGGCACATTTGGCCTCCGCGCGGCGGAAGCTGAACATGAATTTGAGACCCCTTCCCGTTGTTTTCGTTCTTTCCGCGATCGTGTTTTCGGCGCGGGGCGGGGTTCCTCCGGGTGCGGCGGCGCTTGGATACACCCGCTGCGTGACCGATGAAAAGCCGGTTTCTGCGGACATTGCTCCCGGGGACAACGGGGACTATAAGTGGTTCAGCGGCCAGTGGTACGCCAAAGCGCCGCCCCGCCGGCTCTACTCGACCAAAGAGGGCGCCTTGGTGCTGAGCCTCGGGGGGGACCTCGTAAGCATGCCCCGCGATTTCACGGCGGGAAAGCTGCCGGTATTGTCCGGAGCCACGGGATTTTATGTGGAGTTCGACGTCCAGCTCTCGGGAAACAGTCCGGATCATTTTCCGGCGGTTTGGCTCATGCCGGTGGAGCACCCGCACGGGGACCACTCCGCGGGCGACCCTCCGGATTACGAGCGGTTCATGGAGTTCGATATTGATGAGGGGGGACTCGGTCCCGGCATGGCGGGCACGGTGCACAGTTGGGCGGGGATTTATCCGAAGTTCGCGGACCATGTGCAAAATCCGAACAACCTCTCCTCCAACGCCCTCGACCGGAGCCGGAAGCACACGTTTGGCGGAAGTTATGATCCGGTGCATCAGACCGTGACCTGGTGGCTGGATGGCGAGAAGCAGATGAGCGCGGGGCCGCCCTATGTGCCGGCAGTGGCGGCGAAGCAGCGTTTTTACATGATCCTCAGTGCGCAAACCCATGGGAAAAACGAGCCCTATTCGATGGTCGTCAGCGGCGTGCGGGCCTGGGTGCCGCCAGCGGGTGCCGGGGGAAGTCCTGACAGATCGAAACCGGTGGCGGGGGCGCAGGTGGAGGTATCGGAAACCACTCTCCTGGGGGACATGGAGTGTTTTCGCATCAAAACCCCCGCGGCCACTTTTCTGTATGGTAAACGGGGTGCGGGATTCGCCGGCATCCTTGACCCCGACGGGCGCGACTGGATTTCCCACCGTCACGGCGGCAAGTCGACAGGAGAGGACCGCGGGTTGCCAAAATGCGGCCAGCCGGTGAAGTATTTTCACTGCGGCTATGGCTACGGAACGGATGCGAACGATAACTGGTTCACGAGCGAAGTAACCCAGCGGACGGCTGATCATGTCAGAATCCGGTCCGTCACGAAGCGCGGCGACGCGGAGGGGGAATGGGACTTCTTCCCATCGCACGCCACGTTCACTCTAACGAAGATTCCCGGCGGACATTACTGGTTTCTCTACGACGGAACGCCTGGCGGCAAACTCGACCCGGCGGAGGATTTTGTCATCCGTCCGGGCGGCCGGAAGCTGGCCTTGTCCGAACCATGGAACGGGATCGTGCCATGGGTGGTGTTTGGGGCGAAGGAATCGCCGCACCGTTTCTTCCTGCTGAATCATCAGCCGGGAAGCCCGGGGGACAGTTATGTGCCGTGGCCGTTGAAGGCAACGCCGGCGGAGCCGTTGAATCAGATGACGGCGTTTGGATTTGGCAGAGCAGACTGGAAAGAGGCGGATCGGCAGATCCCGTCGGCGACGGCATTGCCGGCAAGGTTCACCATCGGATTCACCCGCACGACGGAAACTGAGGCCCTGGAAAAGGAGATGGAGGCCCTGAGGAAGCCGGCAACTTTGGAACCAGGGAAAGAGAGATAAGCAGCGGAATCCAAAAGTGGCGCGGTTCATGCAAAACGATTCATGAACCTGAACAAGCCACATGAAAGTAAAAGCCTTACAATTTCTGGCCATTGCCTTAACAGCTTTTTTCACCGGCTGCGCCTCCGGACCTAAAGCGACCACCGGAACCGCCGTGGGAGCGGTTGCAGGGGCCGTTGTCGCCGGGCCCGTCGGGCTGGTCGCAGGAGGAGCGGTAGGAAATGCCTACGGGGATGACCAGGACCGCTCGCGGCGCCGCCGCCGGTGAGATCACATTTCCCTCCACTCGTGCCGCGGATATCTTCTTTCCAGTTCCTTCTTTAGCGCCGGGTAGTGGTTCTTCCAAAATCCGGCGAGATCGCGAGTGACCTGGATGGGCCGGTGATTCGGAGCGAGGATGCTGAGTACCAGCGGGACACGGCCTGCGGCGATTTTGGGCGTGTCCTTTTGAGTGAACAATTGCTGGATAAAAACGCTGACGCTGGGTTCCTCCGGCCGGGTGTAGTCGATTTTGGCGGGGCGTCCGGTGGCGAGTTCGATGCGCTGCGGCGCGTGGCGGTCCATGGCTGCCGCCTGCTGAGGGCTGAGCCAGTCACGAAGCGCCTGGAGCGGGGACAGGTCTTTGATTTCCCGGTAGCTGCGGCGACCGTGAAAAAGCTCTTCAAGAACAAGGCGTTTGTCCTCTTCTGTGAAGACAGGCAGTTCGAGTTCCGGCATTGCCTTTTGCAAGACGGCAAGCCGGGCCAGCCATTGATCGACTGAATCGCCCCATTCCGTCAGGGCGAGATTGCCCTTCATTACTTCATCGGCGAGAATGGCCGCGGCGGCGTTTTCATCCGCTTCACCGGTTTGCCGTTCGCGGATGACGAGGTCCCGGAAGCGGACGCGCTCCCGCTGGATCACCCGGCGCTGCTGGGTATCGAAGAAAGGGGCTTTTTCGAGGGCGAAGTCTTCAGGGAACAAATCGCCGAGCCAGTCCTCCTCCAACTCAGTGAGCATTTGCAGAGTGACCTGTACGTCACGCCCCTGAACCTCGGCGATTTCCGCGGCGACGAGCAGTTCCACGCCGCGAACTACGCTGTCCTTTGAAACGGCGCCCCGGCGTCCGCCGACGATGTCGCAGGCGCTGCCGCCGAGACTGGTGCGGCGGGCCACCTGGTCGGAATAGCCGCTGAGGACAACCTTTGCGAGGATGTCGCGGGAGGGCGGGGCGGCGGAGTCGTTAGGGCCGGCTCCGGCGATTTGCGCGAGTCGGTCGGCAAGACGTGCGGCTTCGGAAGCGGCTTTGCCGTTGAGCCCGAGACGCCCGCAGGCGTCCGGATGAAAGCGGTTGTCCGCGGCGGCCTGCCACGCGCGCAGGAGAGGCAGGAAGTCGCTGCAGTCGTCGGGCGTTTGGAACTTGCGCTGGGCTTCACCTGCGCTGCGCATGTAAAGCGACCGCCCCTGGAGGAGAGCGACGCAGAGGGCGATGGCGGGGGCGCACTGGTATTCGGACGCCGTCTCCATCATGCGCGCCTGACGAGGATGCAGGGGGTAGCGTGTGAGGTGACGTCCGGTTTCCGTTATGGTCCCGGCAGTGTCCAGCGCGGAGAGTTCGTGCAGGAGCCGGACGGCGCGATCGATGCTGCGCGCATCCGGTTTTTCGAACCATCGAAATGTATCCAGATTCACTGCGCCGGCGGCTTTGAGCGTCAGGATCACCTCCGCCAGGTCGAGGCGCATGACTTCCGGAATCTCGGTCGCGGGCCGCCGGCCATGACTGTCCTCCGACCAAAGGCGGTAGCAAACGCCGGGACCTGTGCGTCCGGCGCGGCCTGCCCGCTGATCGGCGCTGGCGCGGGAAATGGAATTGATCGTGAGCGTGTTGATGCCGCGATTCGCGTCCCATGAGGCAATGCGGGCGAGGCCGGAGTCGATGACGGCCTGGACACCGTCGATGGTGAGGGAAGTTTCGGCAACGTTCGTCGCGACGACGATGCGGCGGCGTCCGGTGTCGGTGACGGCGGCATCCTGCTGGGCGGGAGTGAGTTCGCCGTGCAGTGGAAGGAGATCGAACTCCTTTGCCCACCTTTCCCGGGAAAGCGCCTCGAGTGTTTTGCGGATTTCATAACCGCCCGGCATAAAGATGAGAGCGTGGCCTTCCCGCTGGCCGGCCAGGGCCTCGCCGCAAACCCGCGCTGCGTGGTCCCAGATTTCTCCCCTGACGTTTCCGCGCTGAGGGGCGTAACGGATCGCAACGGGAAACGTGCGCCCCTCCGAAATCAGGTGAGTGGCGGAGCCGAGCCATGCATTCAGCGCCGCTGTTTGCAGCGTGGCGGACATGACGAGGATCGCGAGATCCGGACGGGCGGATTCCTGCACGTCCATGGCCCGGGCGAGAGTGATATCGCCGTAGAGGTGGCGCTCGTGGAATTCATCGAAGATCACGGCGGTGACGCCGCGCAGATGAGGATCGTCCATCATCCGGCGGAGCAGGATGCCCTCCGTCACAAAACGGATGCGCGTGCGGGCACTGACCGCGCCCTCGAAGCGCACCTGATAGCCCACCTCCTCACCCAGACGCGTGCCCATTTCCTCCGCCACGCGGCGCGCCAGCATACGGGCGGCGATACGGCGCGGCTGGAGGACGATCACTTCACCGCCGTTGAGGAGATCATTCCTCACCAGCATCTGCGGAAGCTGAGTGGACTTTCCCGAGCCGGTAGGCGCCTCGATCACAAACCGCCGCCGCTCCGGCGTGTTCCGCCATGCCGCGAGGAGCGCGGGTTCGATTTCGTAAATGGGGAGGCGGGACATAGGTGCAGGAACGATTGCGTAACACCGTCACGACGGCGAACGCAATGGATTGGTTTCCACGAAACGCCGCCAGGGGCCAGCGATGAGCCCTAACGCGTTCTCCCTTGATTGTCTCCGTCGTGCCCTGTTTTTACGCCTTCAGTCCTGACAAATCAGGCTGAGCCTTTCGTGTGTCCTTCAACAACTCCTCCCATGTGACGGTACGTTTCTGCTCGGCGGCGAATTTGGCGAAGAGGCAGAGGAGATTCGTTTCCACGGCATTGGGCACGGTGGCGTTTTCGAATTTTCCACCGGTGATATTTTCGCGGAAGATGCGGACCTGCTGCACGCTGCCCTCTTTATAAAGTCCGTCGGTTTTGCCGCGGAAGACGTTCTTTGCGTCTTCGGCGCGCAGATTGACGAGGCCGCCGAAGTCGGTTTCGAGCGCGCCTTTGGTGCCGAAGTGACGGTTTTTGATAACGAGACCGGGTGCGCCCCAGGCATTGTACTGGCGTGACATGAAGGACACGCTGCCGCCGCCGGCATATTCGAAAAGTATGTTATAGTGGTCGCTGGTATCGCCGGGCCCGGTCTTTACGCGCCGGCTGCCGAAGCCGGTGGCGCGGAGGGGCGGGCCGAATGCCCACGCAGTGATATCGAGCGAGTGGATATTCTGCTCCACACAGATGTCGCCGGAAAGGCTCTTGTGCTGCACCCAGTTTTTCAGGCGGTCTTCGGCGGTCTTTTCGTCGGCCACCTGGGCGGGCAAAGTGCCGAATTCATAGATGCACTCGCCATAGGTGAGGTCGCCCATGGCACCGGCTTTCACGCGCTTGAGGGCTTCATTGAAGACGGCGTTGCCGCGGCTTTGGAAGTCCACGAGCATCACGCGTTTTTGTGCAGATGCCTTTTTGCCGAGCTCTGCCACGGTGAGGCTGCCGGGCACATCCACGGCAACGGGCTTTGCGACAAAAACGTGCATTCCAGCGGCGAGGGCCTCCTCACACTGAGCCGGGTGGAAATAGGCGGGCGTATGGATGGCGACCGCCTCGATACCGGAGGCGAGCATCTTGCGGAAACCTTCGAGACCCGTAAAACGCTTGTCCGCCGGGACCCCGAATTTGTCACCAAACGCAGTGACCCGGTCTTCAAAATAATCTGCGGCAGCGGCGAATTCATAGCCGCCGTCCTCCTTGAAAATGTCCGCCACAAAGCCCCCTCTTCCGCCGCATCCGACGAAACCCACTTTGATTTTTCGTGGAGCTTCCTGGGCACGGGTGCCGGTGGACAGCAGAGAGAGTCCGGCTGCCGCACCGGCGGTGGAAAGGAGAGAGCGTCGATTCATAAGATGGGCAGAGATTCCATG
>DATAIE010000142.1:0-2544 GCA_036262875.1 Verrucomicrobiales bacterium | reverse complement strand
AATGGTTGTCTGTTCCCCCGTGGCCAGGAGGACGTCCATTTCGCGTTCCACCGGTTCGTCACACACCTCTTTCGCGAGTTTGATCAGGCTGTCGGTAACTCCGCTCATGGCGGAAACGACCACCACCACCTGGTTGCCCGCACGCTGGGTTTCGAGAACGCGCCGCGCCACGTTCTTGATGCGCTCAGGATTGCCGACGGAGGTGCCTCCGTATTTTTGCACGATGGTTGCCATGAAAAAAGGAGCGCCTCCCTAAACGGAAAGGACGGCGGGGCAAGAAGAGAAATGCCGCGATCAATCATGGGACGGGGCCTGGGAGCCATTTATAACGGCGCAGTTGCGCTTGCTGGGAGAGCGGCAGGAATGTCGCCCCTCCTTGACCAGACGCCGGGAACTTTCTTTTGACACGGTTCAGCGCACGGATGACTCGTTTTACGTCCCCTTCACAATCCATGGCCGTTCCCTCCCCAATGATCACCGGACTGGTGCTGGCGTTTGTGATGGAAGCGGCGAATTGCGGTGAAGTTTCCGCGGTGCCGCCCGTATCGGGATCGGCAGCGGCGACGGCACCGGCGCGACCGGCGCTTCCGAAACATGAGCGAATCGTGATTTTGCAGTTTGAGTCAAAGGATGGAAAGATCACTCTCGCTGCCCGGAGTGAAGCGGCCGGGCGGATGAAGCCGGCGCCTGCACCCGCGGGCAGAACGGGTCTTTACTTCAAGGCTCTCGATGCGGCCGGCGGACTCATTTGTGATGGCATGCTGCCCGATCCCTATATCGTCAGGGCACCTGCACCGCCTCCAGGAGGGCAGGGGACTTCACCGGCCCCGTCGTCTCCCGTCACGGAACGGGATGAAACCTCTTTTCTCGTGCGCCTTCCGGCGGTGGCGGGACTTCAGGCACTGGAATTGTATCGCGTTCCTGCGGGCACTGCGCCGGGCGCGGCGCGCGATGCCGTGGAATTCCGGATGGGGACTTTCGACCTCACAAAAAAGTAGATGCGCTGCGTGACGCCACTTCGCTTGGTTGCCGTGTTTTGGCTGGCGGTTTTTTGCGCCTCCGGAGCGCAGGCGCAGGTCCTGGACACGCTCTTCGAAACCGGACCGAAGGATCAGCGCATCAATATCGTCGTATTGTCGGAGGGATACACTTCGGGGCAGTTGACTTCAAATTTTCGCCGTGATGCAGCCGGGCTGGTGGAAGCGATGATGGCGCGCCAGCCCTACGCCAGCTATCGAAACTACTTCAACGCCTACGCCATTTCCGTCGCCTCCAATCAGTCCGGCGCGGACTATCCGGAGGATGGTATCGTGAGGGATACTTATTTCCAGGCCACCTACGGCACAGGGGACAGCACGCGTCTCCTCTATCTGACTGGCACGGGGACTTCACGGGTCAACTCGCTGCTCGCGTCACTCATTCCCCTGTATGACATCCCGCTGGTCCTCGTGAATGACACTCACTACGGCGGCTCCGGCGGGGCCATTGCGGTGGCATCCATCGAAGCGAGTGCGAGCGAAGTGGTGGTCCATGAAATCGGTCACTCGTTCGCCAATCTCGGCGACGAATACGACTACCCGGGAAGCGTTAGCGATGAGACGCCGAACACAACGCAAACCACCGACAGAGCCCTCATTCGCTGGCGGCACTGGATCGCCGGGGGCACGCCGGTGCCTACTCCTGAAACGTCCGCCTACGGAGGAGTGACGGGACTTTTCGAAGGCGCAGCCTATCAGACGACGGGCTGGTATCGACCGACTCTGGATTCGCTCATGCAGACTCTCGGAAAGGAATTCGGACCGGTGAATGAAGAAGCGATCGTGCTGTCCATGCTGGAGCGGCTGCCGGGAATCGTTTCAGCGACACCGGCAGCGGCGACGGTTTCGTCCACGGACGGGCAGCCGTTGACCTTTCGGGTCAATGGGATGCGCCCGGGAGGGGCGCCATTTTCGCCGGTAACCTGGTATGTCGATGGCGCGCCGGTGTCCGGGGCGTTTCCGGATCAAACGTTGGTGGCGCTGGGAAGCACCTGGAAATACTCCGCGGCCGCTGCGGCTCCGGCAGCCGCGTGGAAGACCACCGCCTTCAACGACAGTGCCTGGCCGCAGGGCCCGGCTCCGCTCGGATTCGGTGATAACAACGAGGCCACGGTTGTTCCGGGAGGTCCGTCCAACAGCCGTTACCCCGCGATTTATTTCCGCCGCAGCTTTGCGGTGAGCAATCCGGCGTTGTTCAAATCACTGCGCCTGGAACTCCGGCGGGATGATGGTGCCGTCGTGTATCTGAATGGAACGGAGGTCTATCGTTCCAATATGGCGACGGGCGCGTTCAGCCACACGACGCTTGCCGCCACGAACGAAGGGGATGCCTCGGAGTTCTATTATTACGATGCGATCCTGCCCGTCAGCGGCCTTGTCGCGGGGACGAATCTCCTGGCGGTGGAGGTTCATCAAAATTCCCTGACGAGCGGCGACTTGAAATTCGACCTCTCGTTGAAGGGGCGGCTGGATGCCTACCCGCAGGCTCCGTTCATCCAGGCGGGCG